>NZ_CP051183.1:3005000-3305000 GCF_012295615.1 Bermanella marisrubri | reverse complement strand
GAGTTAGATGAAGAGCTTGGCGAAAGCGATGTAGACCTAGCAACTATCCTTGCAGAGTCCGATGCTAGTGAGGCTCCGGTTGTTCGCTTGCTGCAGAATATTTTTGAAGATGCAGTTCAAGTAAGTGCTTCAGATATTCATATAGAACCAGATGAAAGTGTTCTGCGTGTACGTCTCCGTATTGACGGTGAGCTGCAAGAACAAGTCATGAAGGAAAAGCGTGTTGTAAGTGCGCTTGTTAGTCGCTTGAAAATTATGAGTGGTTTGGATATATCAGAAAAACGCCTGCCACAGGATGGGCGCTTTAATATTCGTATATTAAATCACAGTGTTGATGTACGTTTGTCAACATTACCCACACAGTATGGCGAAGCTGTGGTCATGCGCTTATTGGATCAAAGCCAGGGTCTTTTGGATATCAATTCTCTCGGCATGACTAAACATGTTCGAGACCGCTTTAAAACACTCATAACTCGTCCTCATGGCATGGTACTGGTTACTGGCCCAACCGGTAGTGGTAAAAGCACAACTCTTTACGCTGCGTTGAATAGCCTAAATGCAAAAAATAAGAAAATTATTACTGCAGAAGACCCAGTTGAATATCGCCTACCAAGAATCAACCAAGTGCAAGTTAATGCAAAAGTTGGATTAAATTTCGCTAGGATTTTAAGAACCGCTTTACGCCAAGATCCAGATATTATTTTGATTGGCGAAATGCGTGACACAGAAACCATGGAAATCGGTTTACGGGCCGCTATGACAGGTCACCTTGTTCTATCAACACTGCATACAAATGATGCCATATCCAGCGCTATGCGATTGATGGATATGGGCGCAGATTCTTATTTGGTTGCGTCGAGTTTGCGAGCAGTGATAGGTCAGCGTCTAGTTCGTAAGCTCTGTCAAAATTGTAAGCAAGTATATGAACCAAACGAGCAAGAAAAAAACTGGTTGCGCGGTTTAGGTGAGGAACCGGGGACTCATACTTTTTATCACGGCGAAGGCTGCACTCATTGCTCTAACACGGGTTATGTTGGACGTACCGGTGTATATGAGTTGCTAGAGCTGGATGATGCCATGTTGGATGCATTGCGACGTAATGACCTCGCGGATTTCAGTCGGTTGGCTAAAGAAAGTGATTTGTATATGCCACTAGCAGAGTGTGCTTTGGAATATGCCATCACTGGTCGTACATCTATTAGTGAGGTATTCAAAATTTCTGCTAGCTTGGATGACAGTGCGTTATCCATTGAAAGTCTACGCTAGGAGCCGCCTATGGCAATGTTCTCTTTTAAAGCTCGAGACGAACATGGACAGGTTCATGAGGGTGAATATGAAGCTGCAAATCGCGATTCTGTAGCCGATCGGCTTTTACAAGAAAGCCTTACGCCGATTAGTATTCAGCTGTTAGAACGAACTTCGCCGAAAATAGAGTGGCAGCGGTTTTTGCCCCAGCCAAAAGTCGACATTGAAGACATGGTTATTTTTTGTCGTCAAATGCATGCGCTTTCCCGCAGTGGTATTCCAATTATGCGAGCAGTACTCGGTTTAGCAGAAACTACGCGCAATACGACATTGGAAAATATTCTTCGGCATGTGGGTAATGATTTAAGTCGTGGTAATACCTTGAGTCAAAGTTTACGTGCCCACGAGCATCACTTTACGCCACTCTTCATTAGTATGATTCAAGTGGGTGAAAGCACGGGTAATCTGGACGAAGCATTTAAACAGTTGGTAGATCATTTAGAAATGGAGCGAGATACCAAGAAAAAAGTGAAGGCAGCATTACGTTATCCAAGCATGCTCATAAGTGCTATTTTCATAGCGATCATAGTGGTCAATATGTTCGTTATACCAAGCTTTGCCAATGTCTTTAATCGCTTTGGAAGTGATTTACCTCTTGCCACTTCTATTTTATTGAATACTTCTAATTTTTTTATTCACTACTGGTGGGTTCTGTTGTCGGTTCTGTTAGTGACCGTGAGCTTCTTCTTTTACTACTTAAATAGTGAGAATGGTGCCTATTGGTGGGATCAATACAAACTGCGACTACCGATTATCGGATCACTCCTAAATCAAATAGCACTGTCGCGTTTTACACGTACTTTTGCCATGCTTTTTAAGGCTGGCGTGCCTATTTTACAAAGTCTAGATTTAAGTGCTGAATCAGTGGGGAATCGCTATATTGCTCAGCATATACTGGATATGAGGCAAGGCATTGAGCGCGGCGATACCCTTTCTCGCACGGCCTATGCGTCAGGTATGTTTACACCTCTTATTTTACAAATGATTTCCGTTGGTGAAGAAAGCGGTGCAGTCGATACGTTGTTGATGGATGTTAGTCAGTTCTACGACGAGGAAACAGACTATCGAGTTAAAAATATCAGTGCATCATTGGAACCGATTCTACTGATTTTTATGGGAGCGATGATACTTATCTTGGCATTAGGTGTGTTTCTACCCATGTGGGATTTGGGTGTGGGGGGGCGCTGATATGAGTAGGAAAAATGGCTTCAGTATGTTGGAGTTGGTTATGGTGATTTTGATCATTGCGATCATCGCCGCCACTGCCATGCCTAGATTTATGGACAATTCTAAGCAAGCCCATGCAAGTTCAATCGCTGCCACAGGCGGTGCGTTGGCTAGCGCAGTGATCTTATTACGCGGCCAGTGGGTGTCTAATGGTCAGCTAGGTGAGCAGGATAATGTGAATGGATACGGTAATAGCGATATTGCGACCACATCACAAGGCTGGCCAAGTGATGCTGGTCGAGGTAGCGCATCAAATCATAGCGCTATGATTGAGGGTGACCATCGACGTTGCCGTCGTATTTGGCAAGGTCTATTGGTGAAAAGTGCCCCCTCCGTGGTTGCCGATGAGACTTTAAAATCTGATTATCTCGCTGTTGCTAGTAGTGGTTCTCTGTGCGTGTATCAATATCGATCGAATAAAAATCATGGAGAAATTATCTACAATTTGTCTAGTGGAGATGTACAAACTCTATTGCATTAAAAATATGGTCTACACTTATTAATAGTCTAAGACAGGAGAGTAGTCGTATGGCGATGACATGTAATCAAACTACATTGCAGCAAGCAAAAGCACAGGGTTTCACTCTAATCGAATTGATTATGGTGATTGTAATTTTAGGGATATTATCAGCGTTTGCTTTACCCAAATTTGCCGATTTTACCGGGGATGCGGAAAGCTCCAGTATTGAAGGTGCAAAAGGTACAGTGCGCTCTGCCTCGGCCATTGCTCATGCAGCATGTTTAGCCACAGATAATTGTAATGCATCGGCTGCGACCTCCAACGTGACGTTAGAGGGGGTAAGCGTAGCTATGGTTTATGGTTATCCATCAGTAGCTGGTATTCAAGATGCGTCCGCTCTTGATGGTTACGCTTTGACTGTTGACGGTACGGATCTTATTGTCTCAATCAATACGAGTGATGGCAGTCCCTGCTTTACCTACAGCCAAGCTACACAGACGGGCACAAACCCAATCAGTGCGCCAACTATTAGTGCTGTCGCGACGTTCGATTCAGCGAATACTGAGTGCAACTAGTGGCTAGCATGGATCAGTTATGCAAAAAGGAATGGGTTTTACCCTCATTGAGCTGATCGTTGTTGTCGTTATTATTTCCATTCTTGGGGTGCTAAGCATAGGATTGTTTAGCAGCCCTTCTCAGTATTCAGCTAGCCTTAGTAGTAAGCAATGGCTTACTCAATTGCGAAGCGCTCAGCTTCAAGCCCTGCAAAAACAAGATGCAAATAATCTTGTTCAATTTTTAGCTCAAGCCAATGGAAATGAATGGCGGCTACAAATCCTGTTCCGAGGCAACTCCATTACGCAAGTCCAAGTTAGCGCCAAAGACCAACGCTTAGCCTTTAGTGATTCGGATTTTTCATCGGCATGCAGCGCATTGCCTAGTGCGAATTTACCTCTACGTTTTTTTTATGATGGCCTCGGACGATTCGTTGCGTCGGATGGCTCTGCAATCAACAGCAACCAACGGTTATGTTTTGAGGGTGGAAATTCGGTAATTGACTTATGTTTAGCACCCAGTGGGTTAGCGTATGAAGGTGCCTGTGTTAATTAGCCGGCAAATAGGGGTGACCCTTATAGAACTCATCATCAGTATTGTTGTGATCGGTATTGCGCTGGCGGCTTTGATATCCAATCTTGCATCGGGTATTGCTCGTAGTTCCAATCCAATGCTAGAGCAACAAGCCTTGGCTCTATCTCAAGCTTATCTTAACGAAATTACTGCAATGGCATTTGATGATCAAACACCCATTGGCGGTGGTCAGGTGCCGGCTTCACAAAACCCATGCGAGCAAAGTACAGAAGGTCAAAGCAGGGAAGATTTTGATGATGTCGATGATTATCACGGCTTAGTAGAGCAACCACCACAGCTCATTGAGACTAGTCTGGATTTAAGTCGGTTGCAGGAGTATTCGGTCAGTATTAGCGTAAATTGTGCGGGCACGGATTTAGGGATTGCAAATGAGTACGCCAAACGAATATTCATTTCGATTCGTTTACCAGGTGGTGATGTTCGTTCATCCAGTAGTTACAAGGGTAATTTCTGATGTCTCGTGGATTCACGTTAGTTGAACTTATTATCGTGATTGTTATTACATCGATTTTAGCAGTGGGTAGCGTCCGTTTCATTAGTTTCAGTGCGCAGGGGCTGGTGGATACGGCAAGCCGTAGTGACCTGAGTTCTTTATCTCTTATCGCATCAGAGAAACTAAAGCGGCAGCTTGTTAATGCTCTTCCTAATAGTATTCGCACCAACAGTAGTGGAAATTGTTTGGAATGGATTCCTATTTTAGCCGCAAGTGAATACGTTCAAGCGCCGTTTATTGGTTCACCAGATACTAAAACTGAGGTACATCTATTAACGGTTTCTAGTGAACTACCCGACGAAGGACGCTTAGTAATTTATCCTAGCGTGAATAACGCGGATACCTTATATGACATCAGCCGAAATCCGGGGCGCATCAGCAATAATATTGCGGTCCCGACCTCAGTGAGTAGTGATGTTTCTGTTTATCAGTTTGCATCTGGCGCTGAGTTTCAATTTGAACGAACATCACCCCAGAAGCGAATATTTATTGTTGATGAACCCAAGTCGATATGCCAACAAGGCACACAACTTTTTTTGTATGAAAGCTATGGGTTCAATAGTTCAGCAAATAGTTATCCCACTGGATTACCTTCAACCATTCCCAATCGAGTCATTCTCGCAAACAAGCTTGTTGCGGGTTCTATTGTATTTCGATATTTACCTATGTCGCTGCGCCGTAATGCGCTTGTGGGTTTTAGCATGGAGTTTAGAAACGATGAAAAAGTGCAAGAAACACTGTTGCTGACCGAAGAGGTACAAATTCGCAATGTTCCCTAAGCAATCTGGATTCGGTCTACCTACCGCATTGTTCGTTATTTTGGTCATCATATTAATCGTGGCGGCGATCAATACGTTAAATCAAATCAACGCTGACACCTACGGTCGACAATGGTTAAGCTTGAGAGCGTTTTATGCGGCAGAATCAGGGGCAAACTTAGCGGCTACATATTTTCTTAGCGATCTTACCGCGCCAGCCTGCAGCAATAGTTTTATTAATAATCTAAATTTATCGGGAAATGGTTTAAACGATTGCCTAATCAATGTTAGCTGTGAGCAGCAAAGTGATAATGGTGAGGATTTCTTCACTTTGACCAGTACAGGACAATGTGGTCAAGGATCTGGCCAAACAACTCGTATCATACAAATCCGTGTTAAAGCGGAGATAGGTCCATGAAAACACCGCTTGTCTTGCTTTTGTTTTCACTTTTCAGTGGCTTTGCCGAAGCCTATTGGAATTGCGCTTTCCCATATCGTACGACTCTCGAGATTGAAGAAGTCACCGGAAACACGTTAACGAACTATCAAGTGCAACTACAGCTTAATGGCAGTCGATTAAATCCCGCATATTCATGGACGCAAGATGGGCAGGATATGAGGATACTCGATTCTGATGACCAAACTGAGCTAGAGTTTTGGATTGAGAATTGGAATGGCGATACAGAGCAAGCTAGCGTTTGGGTCCGCTTACCAACGGTTTCAGCCAATCAAATTAAAACGATATATATTTATTATGGAAATCAGTTTGCACCTGAACGATCGAATGTTCCGTTCACGTTCACCGAACCAGGAATAAAGTTTCATAGCCGTCAAAATCAAATAGATCCAGATTCGCTAACAGAAACTCGAAGTCTATTTAATTTAGCTGGCGATAATACAGCTGGATACGGATGTACGATCATTGATGAAATAACGGGGCTATCTAATAGTGATTTATTTGGCGCTGGTCAAAATTTTATCGGATACAGCGAAACATTTTTTGAAGTAGAAGAGAACGAGGCTGGCACTTGGGAGATCCGCTATGCATCTGACTTTGGCTATGGTGGTGGGTTATATGTTAATGGACAGGTTTTAGCGGAAGACTGGCAAGGTAATCTTTGGTGGAATGATAATTGGTCCAGCAGTGATGTTCTATCTGGCTCCATTGAGCTATCGTCCGGTTTTCACAGACTAGAAGTGATTGGTGCGGAGGATTGTTGTGACGGTGGCTTGTATGTGCAATATCGGCCTCCTGGTGAAGTGTCTTGGTTTGATTATAGCGTGACGAATCGCGAGATACGTTCCCGTGTATGTCCTGTTCGTGAACCAATTGTTCGCTACGGAGCACAAGATACAGCCAGTTGTCCGAGTGCTACTGCTTTCTACCGCTTAGATAAAAATGTATGGACTGGTAATGGCAGCGTTATCGACCAATCGGGGCGTTTCGCCGGAACGATGCAAGGGCAGGTTAGTAATGTTGTTGATGGTCAGGTTTGCTCTGCTGCAAGAGTGGCAAATAATAACAGTGATATTTCCTTTGATGGTATTCAAACCGGGGTAGATTTAGACAACGACATAGGTACTTCAGGCACAATTGCCTTTTGGGTCCGTTACAATAGCGCGTGGAACGCAACAGGGCCTGCTCATACTTTGCTGGATGCAACTGAAGTCATAACCGGTACAACTGCAGATAAGTATTTTTTATTGCAAAAAGAATCAAATGGTCGATTAAGGTGGCGCTTTGAGGATAGTTCTGATCGCGATTTTAGTTATACCGAACCAGCTTTATCCACAACAAGACAAGCCAACATTTGGTATCACATTGCTTTAACGTTTGATTACGTAAACAACGAGTTCAAACTTTATGTTAATGGTGAATTAGTAATCGATGAAAGCCCATCAACTAATGGTACGGTAACGGGCTTTGATAATATTGTATTCGGTGATAATTATCCCGGCAATGTCATTGGTCCAGGACCATCGAGTAATTCAGATTTCGATGAGATTGCTATCTACAGTACTCCTCTCAATATTAGTCAAATCAGAGGATTACTTGTTCCACGTAGGAGTTGCCAACCGACGCTGCTACGCGCATGTGAAGGTACTTTTCCTGATGGTATTGCCACAACGGGGCGAAACACACTTATTGATTTCGGTTTCAATAGTCAGCTAATAAATAATGCTGATAGCCAACTAAGTGCCAATTCGATTCGGTTTAACGGTGGCTCGACTTTACTCAGTTGTGAATCGGTTCACTGCAGCAATGGTGATGAGTTGGTTAATAGTGTTGATCCTGGGAGATTCCAGCGGGGCAGTGCGGGACGAGATGTGTTTGTCTTGTTTTTTACAAGTGCTACCGTGGGTGCATTTGATGATTATGACAATGTGACCACATCATTTTTATCCAATCTTACTTTTACTAATGATAACTTTGATACCTTTTATATTGATCGACTAGATATTGCGGGTTCATCTCAAGTCACGTTCGAAGCAGGAACATACTGGATAAATGAGCTATCCATAGGAAGTTCAGCAGAAATAAATGTGGCTGAGGGGCCCGTTCGTCTATATGTAAATCGGGCGATCAATGTAGGTTCTTCTGCGCTTATTAACTCTCCTGCATTAGATTCATCAGGCTCTACCAGCGCGTTATTACTCTACGCGTATGATGATGTAACGTTTAATTCTAATGTCACTTACAGTGGCACTATCTATAGTCAAGGCAGTGTCAGTTTAGGTTTTGATGCGCAATTATATGGTGCAGTTACAGCGAATGAATACTTCAGCAATAGCGAAGCCAAGGTGGTATTTGATGAAGCTTTGTATGACGGGCTTAATGATATCCAATGGTGTGAAGGCAACCAAACACGCCTTGGTTCGTTACAAATTTCCACACCGTCTATTGGCATTAACTGCTTGCCAATAGAAGTAGTCATAACTGTATTTGATACTAATGGAGATGTCATAACAGACTTTTCCGATACGATTACATTGTCGACTTCCCAAGGACATGGAGATTGGTCTCTGTCTGCTACCAGTAATGGCATTATTAACAATGATATTGCAAATGATGGATTAGCCACTTATACCATGTCGGCTGATGATAATGGGCAAGTAACTCTTTTATATAAAAATACCTTTGAGGAATTAACCGATATACGAGTGGAACTCGCACCTGCTATAGATTCATCGCAAACGCAGTTCAATGCGGCAGGTTTTGTTTTCAGTTCACTTCCTCCTCAAGTAGCAGGGCTACCCAGTATAGGACACACCTTGCGCGCAGTGGAAACAGATGACACTACAGGCTCATGCCAGCCTTTACTTTTACAAGATCAAACCGTGCAAATGGCAGCAGTGTGCTTAGATCCATCAACTTGCTCTTCAACAACATTGCAAGTCGATGGCCAATCCCTTGTCATGAATGCAAATACTACCAGCCCTGCATACAGTGATGTGACACTGAATTTTGGTGATGCCAGCAGCGAAACGGCGTCGTTCTCTTATCAATATGACGAAGCAGGTTTGGTTCAACTATTAGCCCGATATGACTTACGGGATGATAATGGTCAAGTGACGGGTAACTTTATTCAAGGTGCTTCAAATAATATCGTGAATACCCCTGCTGGTTTTTGTGTTCGCGCACCTGAAGCTGATAGTGCATGCACGAGCCCTGGGCTAAGCGCAAACTGTACGGCTTTCAAGCAAGCAGGCAGTTTATTTGATGTTGATGTTCAAGCAAAAACCTATGGTGATGGAAGCGCGAATTTTTGTAGCTTTAATACTACAACGCAGTTTAATAGCAGCCTCGATTTACAACATGGTTTAGTCAGTCCAACGATTGCCGACGGTGGTCGTGCTGGCAATCTCAGTCAGAGCAGCATTGCTTTGACTAATGGTGCCGCCTCAACGCAGCTATCCATCACTGAAATGGGTGTGTTTAATTTACGAGTGGGAGGTAATAGTTATCTTTCACAAGTTTTACCGGTAAGCACATCCGAAAATATTGGACGATTTTTTCCAAAAGACTTTTTTATCCAAAGCCATGTGGCGCCTATTTATAGTGATGGTAATACCGGTTTTACCTATACTGGCCAATTAACGACTGACGAAAGTAAAGGGGCTATTGAATATAGCAATGCACCGAGCTTATCGATCTTAGTAAGAGGCGCTAATAACCAAAGCTTACAGAATTATCTATCTCCTTTGAGCTCTGTGTTAGCACTAAGTGCAACGGCGAGCAGTCAGACTTTGGGAATCGATGGTTCCAACCTATCGATCAACACTTGGTTTAGCTCGGGTAGTTTCGATTTATTGCCTGGCTCAGCATCCATTCAATATGAATTCAGTGCTGCTGATGGCTTTAGTTTTGTGCGTGAACAGAATAGCCAAATAGCACCTTTTAACAATGATATAGAGCTGGTTGTTACTTCACTATCCGATGCACAAGGCATCAGTCTTGCGCAGGGTGAATATCGGTTGCCAGGTTCTGGTGGAGAGATACGCTTCGGTCGCTTCAATATCGATAATGCTTTTGGTGTTGAGACTCAGGCGATTGAGCAGCGTTTCTTTACAGAATATTTTGATGGTGGCCAATTCATTCTAAACGATTTGGACAATGCCACACCTTATGATTTAACAAACGTCATTAACCTATCTGTTACTGATGCGGGGGATGCAAGTAATCCTCTGACCCTGACAAGCAGTACGATCTCTTTTGTTGATGGCAATACTGGAGTTTTAAATAACGGCATTGCATTGGGCCAATGGTCCGCTACGAGCAACGGTGAATATGGGCGCTACCAATTGTTTTATGATGCGCCACTGTGGTTAAAACATAATTGGGATGAGTCAACGGATGGGTCCATTGAAGACCCATCCGCAGAGGTGAGCTTTGGTCAATATCGAGGTAATGACCGAGTGATTTATTGGAAAGAGATTAGCTACTAAGTTTCAAGCCGCTAGTCTTCGACCTCTTCAACTGTTGTGGATTCCATATCCAATTCTTTGATTTTACGCGTCAGAGTATTCCTTCCCCAACCCAATAAGATTGACGCGTCACGACGACGACCCGCAGTATGTTTTAGTGCGGTCTCAATCATAATGCGTTCGAATATGGGTACAGCATCATCGAGAATCGCTTTCTTACCCTGGGCCAATTGCTGGTCAGCCCAATTGCGAAGTGCTTGTTCCCAGTTATTGCTAGTGGTCATTTTTTCTTCGCTGTTCAACAACTCTGGCGGTAAGTCGTTGATGTGGACTTCTCGACCGGATGCCATGACCGTAATCCAGCGACAGGTGTTTTCTAACTGACGAACATTTCCCGGCCAAGGCAGTGTGCATAAGTATTCCTCTGTATCGGACTTTAATACCTTGGCTTCGACACCCAACTCATCAGCGGCACGATTGAGAAAATGATGTAACAAACGTGGGATGTCTTCGCGGCGTTCGGCCAATGCAGGAATATGAATACGAATGACATTGAGACGGTGGAATAAATCTTCACGGAAATTTCCAGCTTTTACTAAGCCTTCCAAGTCTTGGTGTGTTGCCGCAATGATGCGTACGTTAACTTTAACGGGTGTGCTACCACCTACACGATAAAACTCGCCATCCGCTAAAACACGCAATAAACGGGTTTGTGTATCCGCTGGCATATCACCAATTTCGTCTAAGAAGAGTGTTCCGCCATCAGCTTGTTCAAAGCGACCTTGACGCTGTCCGCCGGCACCTGTGAAAGAGCCTTTTTCGTGACCAAATAATTCTGATTCAATAAGATCCTTTGGGATAGCCGCCATATTCAAGGCAACAAAAGGGTATTCACGGCGCGGACTATGTTTGTGTAAGGCATGAGCAACAAGTTCTTTACCTGTGCCCGACTCACCGTTAATTAATACGGTGATATTGCTTTGGCTCAAACGACCAATGGCGCGAAACACTTCCTGCATCGCAGGTGCTTCACCAATTATCTCTGTATGTTTATAAGGTTCGGCTGGTTGCTGTGCGTGGACTGCAGCATGTTCTTGACGATGATTAATTGCGCGCTTAATGAGCGCTACCGCTTCGTCGACATCAAAGGGTTTGGGTAAATATTCGAATGCACCCTGTTGATAAGAATTGACTGCACTGTCTAAATCACTGTGTGCCGTCATGATGATCACTGGAATATCCGGCTGAATCTCATGAACTTGTTTAAGCAGCTCTAAGCCATCCATACCCGGCATACGGACGTCGCTGACGATGGCATCAGGGGTTTCACGATTTAAAGCATTGAGAACTTTCTCGCCACTTTCAAAAGAATGACTTTCGATATTCTCCTGTTCGAGTGCTTTTTCGAGCACCCAGCGAATCGAGCGATCATCATCAATAATCCAAACTTTATTCATAACGTTTCTCAAGCCTTAAGTGATTTTCATCGAGCCCGCTCATAGTCATTAAGTGAGAGCTCAAGTGGTAAATAAATTGAAAACTGAGTACGGCCCGGTTCAGACTCACACTCGATAATGCCTTGATGTTGGTTCACGATGCTCTGAGCAATCGATAAACCTAGACCTGTACCTTCAGCGCGGCCGCTGACCATAGGGAAAAACAAGCTTTCTCGTATGTCTTCGGGAATGCCTGGTCCGTTATCAACAATAGATATGTGAAGGACTAAGCGATGCTTGGTGTGGCCAATAGTAAATTGACGTACAGTCCGCGTGCGTAAAGTTATTTGTGGAGAGCCTTCCGCGGATACATGCTGTAGTAATGCTTGCATGGCATTGCGAGCGATGTTCAATACAACTTGGATAAGTTGTTCTTTGTCGGCTAAAAACTCTGGAATGCTCGGGTCATAGTCTCGTCGTAGCTTAACTTTGCCTTCAGATTCAACACTGATTAGGCTGTGTACGCGTTCTAAAACTTCGTGAATATTGGTGTCTTCTCGCTCCAACAGTTTGTTCGGGCCAAGCATTTTGTCCACTAAGTTACGCAAGCGATCTACTTCATCAATGATGATTTGTGTGAATTCTTGTAGCTCCGAATTATCCAACATGCGCTCTAACAATTGCGCGCTACCTCGAATGCCGCCCAAAGGGTTTTTGATTTCGTGGGCCATGCCTCTCACTAAAGCTTGTGTCGTTGCTTGAGCTGAAATTAATTCCTCTTCTTTGCTAATGCGTAAAAGGCGATCACGGGCATGCATTTCTATGACGAGGCAAAGAGAATTATCAAATTCAACGGGGGAAACACTATAGTCTAAGGTAATAATGGTTTGATTCTGTAAGCGAACATGAGCTTCGCGTTTGGTGAAAGACGTATCCTCAGCGATGCTTTGTTCTAACGTTGAAGAAGATTCTAAAGAATCTAAGAAGAAATGTTTTACAGGCAGGCCAACGCAACGGCGTCCGCTTACCTGAAGCAAGGCTTCCGCAGCTGGATTCAGGTAGGTGACACACAATTGATCATCCACCACTAAAATAGCGCTGTCTAAGTGATTAATGAGTTGCTTATAAAATACAAAATCGGCCATAAATACTCGTTTTCCTTGGCGCAGACGGCTTTGATGAATAGCCAATAGTCTCGCCCCCGCAAATGCTTATTCGATTTGGGGTGCGCATCAAAAACGGGCTGCTAAGCCTAGTCTGCAATTATCAAGCCAGTGTCTTAGATGCACTATTTTCGCGTGCAGGCCGTGAAAACAACGTATATTTTGGCATTATCTGGGTGCAAAACGGCACTACCAGTTCTATGGTAGCACCAAAATAGTGCGGAATGTCTTTATTGAGTGCGCGGCCGATTGAGAATCGAGGGGCGCTGAACATGTATGCGCCGCTTTGGACTGGAAATGAGGCGTGTGCCCTGATGTTTGATTTCTGCTTTCAATAGGTGCGAACCGCGTCTAAGGTTTTCTAGTTGAAACTGTAGACTCGCTTCGGTAGATACTGGTTGGCTATTGAGGTACAGCGTAACCTCGTGGCCAGGTCGCAGGTTAGGCTCCACATGGAGTTGGATTGCTACATTGCCTGCGGCGCCAGATGTGATCATTTCATCCTCTTTTGGCGTTATGATTTCCAAGCGTCGATAGTTAAACGACGTTTCTTGCTTGTTTGCATTCTCGTCGACCTTGTTTTCATTTCCTTTCTTGTTGGCTTTTTTGGGCGAGCTGAATTCCTGAAGTTGGGGTAGAGCAGCCTCTTGCGCTTGCTCAGGAGGCTTATCGCCATATACACGGACGCCTTCTTCATTTATCCACGTGTAGACTTGTGCTTGCACAGTAATGGTGCAAAGCGAAATAAGGAGTATTAATAATAGTTGTAAAGGCATAGTGTATTTACAGATTGAAAGCGGCTAATGGTGATACTGTAAACTAATTTGCATAGTTGTGCTGGAAGTAATCAACGATATTGGTGGGTGTGATTACTGGCTTGCTTTTCAAGAATAAAAAAAGGCCGCCGAAGCGACCTTTCTTTTGCTCAGTAATCTTAAAGAAAGATTATAGAGAGTAGTACATGTCGAACTCAGCTGGGTGAGTCGTGTGTTCTACACGATACACATCTTCCATCTTAAGTTCGATGTAAGCTTCGATCATGTCTTTAGTGAACACGCCACCTTCAACCAAGAAGTCCATGTCAGCTTCTAGAGCACCTAGAGCTTCACGTAGGCTACCAGCAACTTGTGGGATCTGAGCTGCTTCTTCAGCAGGTAGGTCGTACAAGTCTTTATCAGCTGCATCGCCAGGGTGGATCTTGTTCTTAACACCATCGATACCAGCCATTAGCATTGCAGCAAACGCTAGGTATGGGTTAGCAGTTGGATCAGGGAAACGAGCTTCAACACGCTTACCTTTTGGAGATGCAACGTATGGAATACGGATAGAAGCAGAACGGTTGCGTGCAGAGTACGCAAGCATTACAGGTGCTTCGAAACCAGGGATCAGACGCTTGTAAGAGTTAGTTGAAGGGTTAGTGAACGCATTCAACGCTTTAGCGTGCTTGATGATACCGCCGATGTAGTAAAGAGCCGTTTCGCTTAGACCAGAGTAGCTGTCACCAGCGAATTGGTTTTCACCGTCTTTCCAGAAAGATTGGTGAACGTGCATACCAGAACCGTTATCACCAACCACTGGCTTAGGCATGAAAGTCGCTGTTTTACCGTAAGCATGAGCAACGTTGTGAACAACGTACTTAAGCATTTGAACTTCGTCAGCTTTCTTAACTAGAGTGTTGAATTTAACACCGATTTCGTTTTGGTTAGCTGTAGCTACTTCGTGGTGATGTACTTCAACATCAAGACCGATAGCCATCATGGTGTTACACATAGCTGCACGCATGTCGTGAGAGCTATCAACAGGTGGTACTGGGAAGTAACCGCCTTTAACAGATGGACGGTGACCCATGTTGCCGCCTTCCATTACTGCCTCTGTGTTCCAAGCAGCTTCTTCAGAGTTGATTTTGTAGAAAGTGCCAGACATATCAGCACCCCAACGTACATCATCAAAGATGAAGAATTCTGGCTCTGGACCGAAGAACGCAGTATCACCAAGACCTGTCGATTGTAGGTACTCTTCTGCGCGTTTCGCTACAGAACGAGGATCACGCTCGTAACCTTGCATGGTAGAAGGCTCGATGATGTCACAACGTAGACACAAAGTAGCATCTTCAGTGAACGGATCTAGGAAAGGAGTGGTGTCGTCTGGCAAAAGAATCATGTCAGATTCGTTGATGCCTTTCCAACCAGAAATTGAAGAGCCATCGAACATTTGACCTACTTCAAAGAACTCCTCATCAACATCCTTAGCAGGAATGGTAACGTGCTGCTCTTTACCTTTGGTGTCGGTGAAGCGTAAATCAACCCACTTCACATCGTTGTCTTTAATCAGCTTCAGAGTGTTCTCTGACATGTTGCTCTCCAATTGTTGAAGACGTTTAAGCGTCGATAAGTTTTAGGTATCTCTTTATCTCAAGGCTGCACAAGCGGCTAACTTGGTAATTAGTCCTGTGGTGCACTGCCCCAACTTAAAGCAAGACCTATGCCACCATTAGAAATGGCTATAGCTGCCCAGTTTACGGGAGCACAGAGGTACAAAAACCTTAGTCCATGCACTCAGGTTGTGCAATTGCCTGTAATGCGCACCATAAAAGTGCATGCATCTATATTTTTATGCACTGCACGCATGATTGGCATTAAAAGCCCGCACATTATAGGTTCATTGGCACGGGTCAAGTAAGGGGGAAGTGCGCTTTCTCGGGACATTTTTTACTTGCGGGCCGGCATCAGTCCAAAAAAGCCAGTTTAAACAAACGGTCGAATAAAAAATAATCAGATAAATATGGAGATTTCATAGCCTAGACCCCTTTAGGTGGCTATAATCGCGCCCAAATTTCAAACCACGTTGAATGAAGTAAATGATTGAGAACTTAAGAAACATCGCCATCATCGCCCACGTTGACCATGGTAAAACCACTTTGGTTGATAAATTGCTTGAGCAATCGGGCACCCTAGATCGTAAAGAGCAGGGTGGCGAGCGCATGATGGACAGTAATGATCAAGAGAAAGAACGTGGTATTACCATCCTTTCTAAGAATACCGCTATTAAATGGGGCGAATACCGCGTAAACATCGTGGACACGCCTGGGCACGCCGACTTCGGTGGTGAGGTTGAGCGTGTAATGTCTATGGTGGACTCTGTGCTTCTTATCGTTGACGCACAAGACGGTCCAATGCCTCAAACTCGATTTGTTACACAAAAAGCGTTCGATCGTGGTTTGCGTCCTATCGTTGTTATTAACAAGATCGACCGACCAGGTGCGCGCCCTGATTGGGTAATGGATGAAGTCTTTGACCTATTTGATCGTCTAGGTGCGACGGAAGAGCAGTTAGATTTCCCTGTAGTTTACGCATCGGCCTTAAACGGCATTGCAGGTAATGATCCTGATGAAATGGGTGAGGATATGGGTGCGTTGTTCGATGCGATTATTGAGCATGTGCCAGCGCCAGATGTTGATCCAGAGGGTGACTTCCAAATGCAGGTTTCATCTTTGGATTATGACCCATACCAAGGTGTTATCGGGATTGGTCGTATTACCCGCGGTACCCTTAAAACGAATCAGCCTGTTGCTGTAATTGACCGTGATGGTAAGAAGCGTAACGGTCGTGTGTTGGAAGTAAAAGGTTATCATGGCTTGAACCGCGTGGTTGTAGATCAAGCCACTGCTGGTGATATTGTTTGTATTACAGGTTTAGAGACGCTAAATATCTCGGATACATTGTGTGATCCTAACAACGTTGAAGCACTTCCTAAGTTGAGCGTAGATGAACCGACCGTAAGCATGACTTTCCAAGTAAACGATTCACCGTTTGCTGGTAAAGAAGGTAAATACGTTACCAGCCGTAATATTGCTGAGCGTTTAGAAAAAGAATTAATCACCAACGTTGCATTGCGTGTCGAGCCAGGTGAAAGCCCAGAGAAGTTCAAAGTGTCTGGTCGTGGTGAGCTTCACTTGTCCGTTTTGATTGAAAACATGCGTCGTGAAGGCTTTGAGTTGGCTGTCGGTCGTCCAGAAGTTGTGCAGAAAGAAATCGATGGTGTTATTCAAGAGCCATATGAGCAAGTGGTGATCGATGTTGAAGAAGAGCATCAAGGTTCAATCATGTCTGCCATGGGTGACCGTCGCGCGGAAATGTCGAATATGGTTCCAGATGGCAAAGGCCGAGTGCGTTTGGAATTCATGATGCCAGCCCGTGGTTTAATTGGTTTCCGTAACGAATTCATGACCATGACATCAGGTAGCGGTATTCTGACTAACGTGTTCGATCACTATGGTCCAGTTAAAGATACCGAAGTGGTATCGCGCCACAATGGTGTATTGGTCTCCATGGTGGCAGGTAAAGTATTAGGCTACGCCCTATTTACTCTTCAAGAGCGTGGCCGTCTATTCGTAGAGCCAAGCCAAGAAGTTTACGAGGGTCAGATTGTTGGTTTACATAGCCGTGATAACGACCTTGTTGTTAATCCAACAAAAGCCAAGCAGTTAACCAACGTGCGTGCTTCAGGTACTGACGAAGCCATTAACTTAACGCCACCAGTGAAGCATACGCTAGAGCAAGCTTTAGACTTTATCGAAGATGATGAGCTAGTGGAAATTACGCCAGAAAGCATTCGCTTGCGTAAGAAGTTGTTGACTGAGACTGAGCGTAAGCGTGCTAACAACGCTGCCAAGAAAAAATAATTCCTAGCTGCATCGATCTGGCTTCGTTAAAAGCTTTTTCGGTGTGCTCACGTACACACAACGTACGCTGCGCGCCCTTAAAAGCTTTTGCCTTGCCAGATCTTCTTCGCCTACGGAATTACATTATCAGTCATTAGCTTTCTCAATTACGCTGATAAAGTTGCCTTGCATTAGCGGACTCGCACAACGCTTTTATGAGATAGCAGGCAGTTTCGGTGTGCTGTTGGAATTAAATGATCAGGTGGCGCGTCGCATAACGCTTTTAATGGGCGGTTGATTGCTTGATAGTTTCGAAAACCTCAATGTGAAAGCATTGGGGTTTTTTATGGCAAATTCGTTACCATTTATTTTTGTGTTTTTTAGGGTGGAGAGTTTTTATGAAAGCTCTGATTCAGCGTGTTAAACATGCCAAGGTTGAAGTGGACGGAGAGATCACTGGGCAAATCGATCAAGGTATTTTAGTACTTTTAGGTGTGGAAAAAGATGATACTCAAGAGCATGCAGATAAGCTGCTGCAGAAGCTCTTAAAATATCGTATTTTTGCTGATGACGATGACAAAATGAACTTAAACGTTCAGCAGGTTGGCGGTGCTTTGCTGGTGGTTTCTCAATTTACATTGGTAGCCGATACACGGAAAGGCACACGACCGGGCTTTTCAAAAGGGGCTTCTCCTGAGTTAGGTGAGAAATTATATGACTATTTTGTAACTCAAGCTCGCCCTCATCTTCAAACTGAAACGGGTCGCTTTGCTGCCGATATGCAGGTATCACTACAAAACGATGGCCCTGTCACATTTATGTTGGAAGTGTAAATATCGTTTGCGTTTACAGTATTTTGAGACTAAAAACCACTATAGAAAATGCATTTCGTATTTTCATGATTAGGGTTTGGATCCGTGACTCGCAAGCTTCCCTCTGGTTTTCTTGAACTTCTCTCTTCACTCGTGCGCCAGCCAAGTGTCGTTGGCGCAGAGCATGCTTTTTATCGAGTATTACAGCGTGAGCTAGAAGATCGTGGTGCTGAGGTGACTTGGTACGAAGGCGTGTTAGTGGCCCATGGTAAGCAACCTGATGCGTTATATCTTTCAGCACATATTGATCGACACGGATTGATGTGTACTGGTCCAAATGAATTTCAATACGCTGCATTTGTGGCTGGTGCAAGAAGTGACTTGTTAGGCAACTCTGTGAGCGAGTTGCTTATGAATAAAGTTGCACAGCGATTTCACGGGCAAAGTGTATATGCATATGAGCCTTGGTCGGGTGCGTATCGAGGTCAGGGTAAAATAGAATCCTGTTATGTTTGTGAATTTCGCAACAACCTAATATTCAATGTGTCTGGTCTAGAGCATTTGGTGGCAGGCACACCGGTTGCTTTCAAGGATAAGCTCTCAGTCAACAAAGACTCTATGACAGCGCAGCTTGATAATGTGCTAACGGCGGCTGCCTTAGTATATTTATTTGAATTAGGTTACCAAGGGACGTGTTTTTTTACTGCGCAGGAAGAGGCAGGAAAAAGCTGGCGATACATGCTGGAGTGGTTCCGCCGATTTGGAGGAAGCACAAATCACTTAATTGTTGTAGATACCAGTCCGTTTCCAGACTTTTTGACGGCTGCTCAGCAACATTTGGTTTTACGAAAAAAGGATGCCAACGCAGGGTTTAACGCCCGTTTGTCTCAGGACCTTGAGGATTTATGCCAACAGTTAGGGTTTCAGACTTTATTCAAAGATGAGTACGTGGAAAAACTTAATTTGGAGTTATCATTGCAAGGGAAAACCCCTTACTCATTGGGGTCAACTGAGTTAGGACGCATTATTGCGGGCAGTAACGGTTTGGTTGATGGCACCACATTGCAGATACCAAGCAGTGGTTACCACACTATGGAAGAAACCGCCCCGCTGAAATCGGTGGCGGCATTTCTTGATGTTTTAAGTGGTTTGGCTTTACAGCACAAAGCCCTAGAATAATTGCTCTGGCGCAATATTTTCGGAATCCTGTTGAGATGAACCCGTTTGATCGCTGCCGTTTGGCTCTACGTAGCTTGGTGGCGTTTCCATTTGTTGCGGTACGTTTTCAGCACGGAATGTCTCAAAAATGGCGTTTGGCTGTCCTGGGTAAGCACGGTTTCCAGTTTCAGGGTCAATACGAACGCTGACTAGGCCCTCTGGTCTCTGAATAGGGCTGTGAGGCATGCCCTTTAACGCCGTTTCCATGAAGTCAACCCAAATAGGTAATGCGGTATTACTACCAAACGCCCACTTACCCAGTGTTTGTGGATCATCAAAGCCGACCCATACATTGGCAACTACTTTATTATTGAAGCCGGAAAACCAAGCGTCTTTTTGATCGTTGGTTGTGCCGGTTTTGCCTGCTAAGTCTTCGCGACCAAGCGCAAGAGCGCGCTTACCCGTACCGCGTTTTATAACATCTTGCATCATGGTGTACATGAGATAATTCACGCGTTCATCCATCACCTTAGGGGCAATAGGTGGGAATTGCTGACTAAACTCTTCTAAGCTAAGAGGAAGTTCTTCAGAGGTTTGATTAAATAACGCTTCTGGATTCTCAGCTATTCGTGTTTCAAGTTTGGCTTGATATTCTTCAATGGCTTTTTTGCAATCAGGGCATACTTGCTTTGGTTCGTGTTCAAATAAAACATTACCTTCGCTGTCTTCTATCCGTTTGATAACAAATGGCTCAACTTTGTAGCCGCCATTAGCTAATACCATATAACCTGTTGCGAGTTCGAATGGCGTCATACCCGAACTACCTAGGGCAAGTGAGAGATCTCGATTTAGCTTCGCCCTTGGGATTCCCAACTGGCTAATATAGCGAATAGTTCGCCCCACACCAGTGCGATTTAGCAGGCGAATGGATACTAGGTTTCTGGACTTATATAGCGCCTGTCTGAGGCGAGTCGGACCATAAAACTTGCCGCTATAGTTTTCTGGGCGCCAAATTGCTTCAAGGCTATCATCTTCAAAAACAACTGGTGCATCGTTAATGATGGAGGCGGGGGTAAAGCCAGCCTCTAGAGCAGAGCTGTAAACAAATGGTTTAAAGCTTGAGCCAGGTTGGCGGTTCGCTTGAGTTGAGCGATTGTACTTGCTAAGCGAGAAATCATATCCGCCGACCAATGCGAGCAAGCCACCGTCTTGGGGGTTGAATGATACTAGGGACGCTTGCACCTCAGGTTTTTGTGCGAGAAAAATCTCCTCCCCTCTTGGTTCAAGTAAAACGGCTTGACCAATACTAAAAAGCTCACTGGGCTTTTCAATGGGATTACCAATGATATTTACGTTGACATAAGGACGGGCCCACTCATAGCTCTCTTTATTTAGTACGATACTTTCTTTGTCCGCCGTAAATGCCGTTGCGGTTAGGGCCTCGTCGTCAATGTTTGTGATGACGGCCCAAACAAGGTCTCCAGGTGCATTACGCTCTTGTAACTTTTTTGCCCACGTATAGCGGTTGAGGTCATCAGGGCTTGGGGGTAATTCAAGTTCATAATTTATCGATGGAATAGATTCTCCGAGTTTCCATATACTTGCACCGACGCGAACTGGAACGTCTTGTTGTTCTTTTAAGATATAAGGTGTGAGTACTTCTGGAGCTTCTCGCAAGCCATGGGCGCGGTCGTAATTGTGAATACCTACACGAACCGCTTTTTGTGCGGCTACTTGCATTTCACTATTAATGGTTGTGTAAACGCGATACCCCTTGGTATAAAGATCTTCAGGGTACAGTTCGGCAAGTTCACTTCGCACCATTTCCGCAACATAAGATGCTTCGATCTCTGTCGATAAACCGTGATATTTGGCGGAAATCTCTTCCGAGGCGGCCTTTGTAAATTCTTCTTGTGTTATAAAGTCTTCCGTAAACATTCGAGCTAAAACATAGTTGCGTCGCTGTCTCGCTCGGTCTGGATCATTTATTGGGTTTGCGGCACTTGGTGCTTGTGGTAGTCCTGCAATCATGGCTAGTTGCGCGAGACTTAATTGATCAATTGATTTTCCGTAATAGACTTGAGCGGCGGCCTCTACGCCGTAGGCGCGTTTGCCTAGATAGATTTTATTAACATAGAGTTCGAGAATTTCTTTTTTACTGATCTCTTGTTCAATGTGTATGGCAAGTAAAATCTCTGTGAACTTACGAGTGAAGGTTTTCTCGCTACTCAGGTAATAGTTTTTTGCAACCTGCATAGTAATGGTACTGCCACCAGAGCGTTTTTGTCCCGTTGTAATTAATTCAAATGCTGCGCGGGCTAAGCCTTTAATATCTATACCGGGATGGCTGTAAAAGTTTTCATCCTCTGCGGCGATTAAGGCGTTATAAAATTGCTGAGGAACTTGTTCGAACGCAATGGGGGTGCGTCGTTTTTCGCCAAATTCTGCGATAAGTTTTTCATCGTGACTGTAAATGCGCAGAGGTGTTTGGAGCTGTATGTTTTTTAGACTCTCAACCGACGGCAGGCTAGGTGCCAAATATAAATATACGCTGGCGATACCAAAAATAAGTCCAAATAGGCCAGCAAGTGGCGCTAAAAGCAAAAAACGCAGAACAGGTCGATTTTTTTTCATCATATAACGCTTAAACTGTATGAATTACCCTGTGTTAATGGGCCGCGGGCATTATAAATGGTTTTTGTCCTTTTCATAGGATTGTGCTTATAATGACCCAGATAACGTGCATTTTGGCACTTTTCTATCCAGGTTGCTGGGTAAATTAAGGATTTTCAGTGCTAGCCAATTTATTTAAGAAAAAAAATAAGGCAGTTCTTGGTGTGGATATCAGCTCTACACGCGTCAAATTGATTGAACTGACAAAAAATAATGATCGCATGCAAGTCGAGGCCTATGCGTCGGAAATCTTGCCAGAAAATGCAGTAGTAGAACAAAGTATTAGTGACGAAGAGGTTGTTGGCGGGGTCATCAAAAAAGCATTGACCCGATCGCGCTCAACCTGCAAGCGCGGCGCTGTTGCTGTTGCCGGATCGGCTGTTATTACCAAGACCATCCAGATGGCCGCGGATATGAACGACGATGAGCGCGAAAACCAAATCAAAGTTGAAGCCGATCAATATATCCCTTACCCACTTGAAGAAGTGGCCATGGATTTTGAGGTTCAAGGTCCTGTTGAAGGTAATGAACAACAAGTGGATGTTTTGTTGGCTGCTTGCCGAAAAGAAACAGTTGAGCTTCGTGAAGATTCGATCGAAATCGGTGGTCTTGAATCCGCAGTAGTTGACGTAGAGGCCTACTGTATCGAACGTGCCTATCAATTATTGGAGCCGCAGCTTGAAGGTGACAACATTGATACAGTCGCTATCATCGATATTGGTGCGACTATGACGACACTCAACGTGTTGCACCAAGGCAGTATTATCTACAATCGAGAACAAATGTTTGGTGGTCAGCAGTTAACTGAAGAAATTCAGCGGCGCTACGGTATCTCTGCGGAAGAAGCCACGCGAGCTAAGTTAGAAGGTGGCTTGCCTGATGACTATGAAACGGAAATTTTACTGCCTTTTAAAGAGTCGGTTGTTCAGCAGGTCAGTCGCTCATTGCAGTTCTTTTATAGTTCTAGTCAGTACAATGATGTGGATTACGTGATTCTAGCGGGTGGAACGAGCTCCCTTGATGGCTTGGCCCAGTTGGTTCAAGAAAAGATAGGCACACCTGCATTAATAGCCAACCCCTTTGCCAATATGACGGTAGGCCCCAAAGTGAATGCTCAAATGTTATCCAATGATGCTCCTGGTTTGTTAGTGGCGTGTGGTTTAGCCCTGAGGAGCTTCGACTAATGGCAAGGATTAATCTGCGCCCTTGGCGAGAAGAGCTAAGGGAAGAAAAACAGAAAGAATATGTCAGCGTTTTGGTCTTGGTTACTATTGTCGCAGGTGCTATTTGGTGGTTCGCCAATGGCGCGTTAAATAGCGCGATTGAGGTTCAGCAAGGGCGTAATAGTTACTTGCAAAAACAAGCAAGTGCGTTGGATAAAAAAATTGTGGAAATCCGTGAGCTTAGGCAGAAGCGAGAAGAGCTTTTGGACCGTATGCGTCTGATTCAAGAGTTGCAGGGCAATCGTCCCGTAATCGTTCGCGTATTTGATGAGATGGCTAGGGTTATTCCTGATGAAGTGTTTTTTGTCAGTGTTAAGGTAAAGGGTAAGCGTTTTACTGTTGATGGACGGGCATCAAGTAATGACGAAATTTCTCAACTGATGCGTAATTTTGATGAGTCCGCGTGGTTTAGTGATCCTAACTTGCTTAAAGTGCAAGCAGGTACCAATGGCTTTAATGATTTTGATCTTTTGGTAGATCAATCTCGTCCAGAAAAGGATGAGGTGAAATAATGGATTTCAAAGAATTTAAAGAAAAAATTGAGAATATCGATGTAAACGACATAGAGAACATCGATTGGAATAATATGGGCTCGTGGCCGTTGGCTGGCAGGGTCTTTTTCGCAGGATTGGTTTTCGTTGGTGTTTTGGGTGCTTTATACTGGTTCAATTTGAAAGACTTGGGGGTGCAATACGATCAAGTTGTGCAGCAAGAGTCTCAATTGAAGGAAGAGTTTAAAACCAAGGCGTTTAGAGTAAACAATTTAGACGAATATAAACAGCAGTTACAGGATATTGAAGAATCTTTTGGTACTTTATTGCGTCAATTGCCTCGCGATACTGAGGTGCCTGGTTTGCTTGATGATATTACAACCGCTGCTTTGGGTGCAGGCTTGGAGATGAGATCGATAGAACTCGATAAAGAAGTTGATACCGAGTTTTATACTGAGCTTCCAATTAACATTGATGTTGTAGGTGAATATCATGATTTTGGTGCTTTTGTTAGCGCTGTTGCAGGGCTAAGCCGTATCGTGACTCTTCACGACTTTGAGGTGGTGAGTGCAAATACCGCGGACCAGAATAAGTTGAATTTGAAAATCGTCGCGAAAACTTACCGCTACAACAGTGGCAATAAAAGCAAAAAGCGGAAGAAGAAATGAAGAAGTTAGTGATAAGTAGCTTAGTCCTTTTGACCGCTTGTTCTAGTGGCACGGATACTGATGATTTACAGAGTTTTGTTTCCGAAACACTGAACACCCAAAGGGGTAGAATTCAACCATTACCAGAGTTCCAGCCTTATTCTGCGTACGTGTATAGTGCGTCTGCTTTACGTTCTCCTTTTGAATCGCCAGTTGTTTTTGAAGAAATGGCGTCGCAAATGGATAACGCGGTAGATGCTCCGGATGAGTCGCGTCGGAAAGAACCCTTGGAGCGCTATACCCTAGGTGAGCTGACTCTTGTAGGTACTTTATCGAAATCTGAGTCTGGAGCGCTTAAGGCTTTGATAAAAACGTTTTCTGGCAGTGTTCATACAGTTGAGGAAGGCAACTATATGGGCAAGAATCATGGTCGGATTATTAATATAAGCGAATCAAAAGTTGATTTGATCGAGGTTGTACCAAATGGCAGTGGCGGGTGGATTTCTCGTCCCCATAGTATGGGATTGCAAGCATCTGCTAGGAGTGGAAATTAAATGAATAGAAAAACAATTATTACGAGTTTGCTGGGTATTCTAGCATTATTTTCCACTTCAACTAGTGCGACCATATTGCAGGATATTTCTTTTGCCTCGTTACCTGGGGATAAAACAGAGATAAAGCTGAGTTTCGATGGGGTACCACCCAATGTATCTGGTTATACTATCGAGCAACCTGCTCGTATAGCTTTGGATCTCGCTGAAACTGAGAGCCAGCTTAAGTCAAAGTATCACGAAATTGGAATGGGGAATGCTCGGACTGCGGTTGTAGTTGGCTCTAAGAGTCGCACTCGAGTTATTCTTAATTTAGCTGAGCTAACTGGATACACCACGCGCACGGATGGTAACAATCTTTATATCATGGTGGGCAACACAGATCAGGTTGTTAAACAAAGCGAAAATATATTAACGGATAGCATTGCCTCGTACGCAGACACTAAACGGCAGCAGGCGAGAAAGCAAAGCCGAGTCGTTGATGTCGATTTTCGTCGTGGAGACCTTGGTGAAGGACAGGTGAAAATTACGCTTACTGATCCGAACACCCCTGTTGATATTTCACAGGAAAGTGGCCGTATCAGGGTTGAACTTGCCGGTGTAAGCATGTCTGATGAGTTTCGCCGCCGCTTGGATGTACGCGATTTTGCTACGCCAGTACGTTTTATAGATGCAACCATTGAAGAGCAGTCACCAGTCTTCTTCATTGAACCAAGTGAAGAGCTATACGATTATCTCGCTTACCAGACAGACAATATTTTAACCGTTAGTGTTAAGCCGTTAACCAAGGACGAGGAAGAACGGATTAAAGAAGAGCGTTTTCCTTATACCGGTGAGAAGCTCTCTCTTAATTTCCAAGATATTGAGGTTCGCACAGTCCTTCAGATTATCGCAGACTTCACAGGTTTTAACTTGGTCGCCAGTGATACAGTGCAGGGTAATATTACTTTGCGTTTAAAAAATGTACCTTGGGATCAGGCGCTTGAGATTGTTTTGAAATCTCAAGGTCTGGCAAAACAGCAAATGGGCAATGTCTTGATGGTTGGTCCAGCGGATCAAATCGCTAATCGACAAAAGATTGAAATGGAGGCTAATAAACAGGTTGAAGAATACGCTCCTTTGAGAACCGAATTCATCCAAGTTCGTTATGCGAAAGCGACCGATATTCTTGCTCTTGTTTCAGCTGAAGGCAGCTTGTTGGGTGAGCGTGGTACAGCCAGTGTTGATTCCCGTACCAATACGATCATTATTCAAGATACCGCAATGTCGATCGAAGGCGTCCGCAGAGCAATCAATATCTTAGACGTTCCAGTGAAACAGGTCTTGATTGAAGCTCGTATTGTCGTTGCAAGTACGAACGTTGGTGAAAACTTAGGTATTCGCTGGGGTGGTGGTTATGGTGTTTTAGACGGTTCTGATAACCTAACTTTAGGCGGCGGGCTTGATACTGTGTCTCGCTTTAATGATGGAATCACTGCCGGTAGTCCAGTTAGGGACATAAGCGAGACTGACAGTGTCATTAATTTCCCTATTGCAGCGGCGAATGCGTCTACTTTTGCTTTTGGTTTAAGTACCGATGAGTATGTGTTGGATCTGGAGTTATCTGCTCTAGAGTCAGACGGTAAAGCTGAAATTATATCCCAGCCAAGAGTTATCACTGCGGATGGGCAGACTGCTCGTATTCAGGCGGGTACAGAAATACCGTATGAACAGGCTTCTGCCAGCGGCGCAACCTCAATCGTATTTAAAGAAGCTGTCTTGAAGCTAGAAGCTACGCCACAAATTACTCCTGACGATCGTATCTTGATGGATTTAATTATCAACAAAGATGCCGTCGGTGAGATCTTTAATAGTATCCCGTCGATAGATACCAATGAACTGGAAACTCAGGTCTTAGTTAATAATGGCGAAACCATTGTTTTGGGTGGTATCTTTCAATCCGAAGACATAACACAAGTTGATAAAACACCGTTCTTTGGTGATCTACCTGTAATCGGACAGTTGTTCCGCAGGACTACTCGAACGGAAGATAAGAGTGAGCTATTAATCTTTATTACGCCTCGACTGGTTAAAGACGTAATAAGTAATCGCTAGAACAAACAAATGTTAAAGCAAAACGTATATCTGGTTGGACCTATGGGGGCTGGGAAAAGCACCATAGGTCGACTTTTATCTCAAGAGCTCAAGCTGGAGTTCATTGACAGCGACAAAGAAATTGAAGATCGCTGTGGCTGTAACATTCCTTGGATATTTGATGTTGAGGGAGAGCAGGGTTTTCGTGATCGTGAGTCCCAAGCGATTGATGATATTACCCAGCAGTCTGGTATTCTTCTAGCGACTGGCGGCGGAGCTGTTAATCGTCCGGAAAATCGCCAACATTTGTCCGCAAGAGGCACAGTCGTCTATCTTTGCACGTCGGTTGAGCAGCAATTGGCGCGCACAGAAAAGGATAAAAACCGCCCTTTGTTGCAAAGGCCGAATCCTAAAAAAGTTCTTCAGGAATTAATGGTACAGCGAGACCCTCTATATCGTGAGGTCGCTGACATTATTGTTCATACCGATGAAAGCAATCCTAAGCTGGTTGTTCAAGAAATAATCGATAAACTTCAAGAATTAAACGTAGTCCTTTGAATATGCAGACTTTGAATGTGGATCTAGGTGATCGTAGCTACCCTATTTTTGTAGGTTCTGGGCTGATCGAGAATACTCAGCTCATCCTGCCTTATGTGGCAGGGCAGCAAGTTATGATTGTCACCAATGATACGATTGCACCTTTGTATCTTGAAAAAGCCAAGGCTTTGTTCCCAGGTAAACAGGTTGATAGTGTGATTTTGCCGGATGGTGAAGCTTTCAAAGATCTTACCCATTTAAATTTAATTTTCGATGCCTTACTAGAAAAACAGCATAACCGAACCACTACACTGGTTGCGTTGGGCGGAGGCGTTATTGGCGATATGACTGGATACGCGGCAGCAAGTTATCAGCGAGGTGTGGATTTTATCCAAATACCAACGACATTACTGTCGCAAGTCGATTCTTCAGTCGGTGGTAAAACAGGTGTTAATCATCGTTTAGGCAAAAACATGATTGGTGCGTTCCATCAGCCAAAATGTGTTTTGATTGATATTGACTCGTTAACTACCTTGCCTGACCGAGAACTATCTGCAGGTATTGCTGAGGTAATCAAATACGGTTTGATCACCGATTATGAGTTTTTGGAGTGGTTGGAGACTCATATGAGTTCTCTATTATCTAGGGATCAAGACGCGTTAATTTATGCCGTGTTAACCTCTTGTGCTGCCAAAGCGGATGTTGTTGCCCAAGACGAAAAAGAAGGTGGTATTCGAGCGATTTTGAATCTAGGTCATACCTATGGCCATGCTATTGAGAATCATCAGGGCTACGGCAACTGGTTACATGGCGAAGCGGTTGCAGCGGGCATGATTATGGCGGCCGATTTGTCCCACCGCTTGGGTTGGATATCGGGTGCAGACCTGAAGAGAACGCAATCTTTAATTCGAGCTGCGAACTTACCTGTCGATGCGCCTAAAGATATGTCCGTAGCCGACTTTAAGGCGCTGATGGCAGTAGACAAAAAGGTTGTGGATGGTAAGCTGAGGCTAGTACTGCTCAAAGCATTAGGGCAAGCAATTATATCATCAGACTTTGGCCTTGAAGAGTTTGAAGCGAGTTTGCATAGCTTTGTGCATTAAAACCCAATAATAATAACCACACAGGGGGTCTGGATGGCACATAGCGCTAATCCATCTCCGCAGTACATTGAAACTGATGAGCGAGCAGCTGTCCTCGAAATGCTCGCGCACGTCCATGAATTCAGCCAATTAGTGGTGGTTCTCACCGGTGAAGTAGGTAGCGGTCGTTCCATGCTCCTGCAGCAAATGAGTGATCAGCTTAGCGTCCATTATCAAACACTTTTATTTTCAGCCAGTGATTATTCTAGTCTCGAAGAGGTTCAATATGTCGTTGCTATGCAATTGGGTTGCGTAGCAGACAGTCAAGAGATCGAACAATCATTGAAGAATATGGCGATCCAATCTGAGCCATTTCATATCTTGGTAGATGATGCTCAATTACTTTCGGATGAAGCTCTGACCTATTTAATTGCGCACTCACAAGGAGAACATCGTTGGCAGTTAATGGTTACTGGGGATCCGGTCTTACATCAAATGTGTGTGGATGTTCAGCATAATTTACAAAGCGAAGAAAAGCTTCATCATGCGCAATTGCAACCATTCTCGGAGGAGGCGACAACGCAGTTTCTGCAAGGGTTTTATCGTCAGTCGGGGATAGATCATTTGCCCTTAAGCGATAAAGCACTGCACCACTACTGGCGCTTGAGTTCTGGCTTACCTGGCAACTTGGTCACTATTGTTGATACCCAATTCCAGACCGCAGATAGCTCGACCAGCAGCACTTCTAACTTGCCATTGGGTCATATTGCCGCTGTCGTTTTGATCGGAAGTGCTTTATTGATATCTTATTTGTACAAATCCCCAAGCGAAGAAAATATCGAGGATGATGCTATCGCTCGACTTATAGCTGGTGAGGCGGTGGTAACTGAGGTGGTCGACGCCGACGCAGATGATGTGACCCCATCGCAACAGGCTGAATCTCCCCAACAGGTTATCGCAGAAAAAAGCGTGCCGCACGCAGTCGATAGTACTAATGACAGTCTTCCTATGAAAACAGAGGAACTCGCTGTCGAGCCTGCACAGGTAGTTCAAGAAAGAGACAATGATCAGCCTGTCTTAGATCGGGCAGAAGAATTTGTACACCCTCTGTTGTCAGCAAAGCCCAGTGACTTTGGTTTACAGTTAGTCGGTGTGCGGAGCAAGAAAAGTGCTCAAGCTGTGATTGACCAGTTTGGCTCGCAGTTGGGTGAGAATAAATTGAGTATTTACACTACTCAATATAAAGGGCAACCTTGGTATGTGGTGGTGTATGCCCCCATTACAGGAAAAGAATCAGCTAACGAAACTGCGAACAAACTATCAACGCTGATGTCCACACAACCTTGGGTCCGACCAATGGAGAAAATCCAGGAAGATATACGTAAAAACGACCAGATCACAGACTAATATTCCGTAAATATGTTTGTGGATTTTATCCACAGAACACCCCCGCATGCCTAATTTATTTGAGTAGGCCCCCTCAGATGTGTAGAATGACCGTCCTTTTGTCTGTTCAAAACTACTGAATTGGCGTCCCGGTGCCATGTAAGGCACTGAATTTTAAAGACTTATTGATGAGAGCGTCTATGAGAACAGGTCTGTACACTCCAGGTGAATTTAAAGACAACTGTGGTTTCGGCTTGATCGCCCATATGGAAGGTCAGGCGAGTCACGACCTTCTGCGTACTGCCATCGAATCTTTGACTTGTATGACCCACCGTGGTGGTATCGCGGCGGATGGAAAAACAGGTGATGGCTGTGGTTTATTGATTCAAAAGCCTGATAGCTTCCTTCGTCAAGTGGCGAAAACCGATATAGAAGTTGAATTACCTGAGCAATATGCGGTGGGTATGGTCTTCTTAGACCTTGATGAAGCGACTGCGCAAAAGCAGCGCGAGACTTTTAACCAAGAAATTGAAAAGCAAGGGCTAAAGGTTCTTGGTTGGCGTCTGGTTCCAACAAACAACGATTGCCTTGGTCCTATGGCCATTGATTGCTTGCCTCGTTTTGAGCAAGTCTTTGTCGCGCCAGATAGCGCGATTGACGAATCCAAGCTTGCAGTCAAGCTTTATTACGCGCGCCGCAAGACCGAACTGGCTTTGCAGGGTAATGAAGATTTCTACATTTGCTCCTTGTCTGAGCAAACTCTGTCCTATAAAGGTCTAATGATGCCTGTGGACTTGCCTAACTTCTATCTAGACCTAGGCGATGAACGCTTGGAAACGGCTATTTGTGTCTTCCACCAGCGTTTCTCTACAAATACTGCACCTCGCTGGCCTTTGGCTCAGCCATTCCGAATGCTAGCTCACAATGGTGAGATCAACACGATTCGTGGTAACCGTAATTGGGCTGCAGCCCGTGGCGCTCAGTTCGAAACACCGCTTCTAAGCGAATTGGAATCAATCCAGCCTGTTGTTAACACAACTGGTTCGGATTCGTCTTCCATGGATAACATGCTTGAATTGTTGCATACCGGTGGCATGGATATGTTCCGTGCGATACGCATGATGATTCCGCCTGCCTGGCAGAACGTGGAAACCATGGATTCAGATTTACGTGCATTCTATGAATATAACAGTATGCATATGGAGCCATGGGACGGCCCAGCTGGTTTAGTTATTACTGATGGTCGTTACGCTGTTTGTGGTCTCGATCGTAATGGTTTGCGTCCATCTCGCTGGGTGAAAACAAAGAATGGCTATATCACTGTTGCCTCAGAAATTGGTACTCACAGCTATAAAGCTGAAGATGTGATTGCAAAAGGCCGCGTTGGACCTGGTGAAATACTAGCGATTGATACGTTAAATGGCGAAGTGCTTGAAGCGAATCAAATTGACACGCGCCTGAAAGATTCTCAGCCTTATCGCAAGTGGTTGAAAGAAAATGCTGTGCGCATTGAGTCTGAGCTTGAGCTTAAGCGTTTGAATGAAGAACCGTTAACCAGTGATCAAGTTAAGGTTCATCAAAAACTTCACCTGATCTCTTTCGAAGAACGTGACCAAGTCTTACGCCCGCTTGCGGAGCAGGGAGTTGAGGGTACTGGTTCTATGGGTGATGACGCGCCTATGGCTGTGTTGTCTAAAAATTCCCGTAATATTGCCGACTATTTCCGTCAGCAATTTGCGCAGGTAACCAACCCGCCAATTGACCCTTTACGTGAAGCAATTGTCATGTCTCTTGAGACATGTATCGGTAAAGAAAAGAATGTTTTTGTTGAGGCGCCTGATCACGCAAGCCGTATTATTTTGACGAGCCCTGTGCTGTCACCGTTGAAGTTCAATGGTCTAAAGAATACAGGCAAAGACGAGTTTAGTTATACTACTTTGCCTCTTGCATTTGATGAGACCTTGGGACTCAAGCAGGCTATTCAAACACTCGTTGAGCAAGCAGAAGCAGCGGCTCGCGAAGGCACCACCATTTTAATTCTCTCTGACAGAGATGTGAAAGAAGGCCAGTTGGTAATTCCTGCAGCTATGGCTACTGGTGCAGTTCACCATGCGTTAATTAAAAACTCGTTGCGTTGTAGTACAAACCTAGTTGTGGAAACAGGTGATGCTCGTGATGCCCATCACTTTGCTGTGCTATTAGGCTTCGGTGCGACAGCCGTTTACCCATGGTTAGTTTACGAAGTATTGGGTGATATGCATCGTAGCGGCGAGCTCATTGGCGATCCATTGAAGTCTAATCAGAACTTCCGTAAAGGCATTCGCAAGGGCTTGATGAAGATCCTATCTAAAATGGGTATCTCCACCATTGCCTCTTATCGTGGTTCGCAATTATTCGAAGGTATTGGCTTAGCAGAAGAAGTGGTTGACCTGTGCTTCTGTGGTTTGACTAGCCGGATTAAAGGTGCCGACTTCTCTGACTTTGAGCAAGACCTGCGCAATAATACCAAGAAAGCTTTCAAAGCACGTAAAACTCTGGATCAAGGTGGACTACTGAAGTACGTGCACGGTGGTGAATATCACGCGTTTAATCCAGACGTTATTTCCACCATTCAGGATGCTGTTCAGACAGGCTCGCAAAGCGCGTATGACCAGTACGCGAAGCTTGTTAATGAGCGTCCAGTGGCAACCATTCGTGATTTGTTCAGCCTTAAAACCGATAACAGCATCAGTATTGACCAAGTCGAACCTGCGGAAAAAATCTTCCCTCGCTTCGACTCTGCTGCGATGTCGTTGGGCGCACTATCACCAGAAGCCCACGAGGCGCTAGCTCAAGCAATGAACGAGTTAGGCGGAAACTCTAACTCGGGCGAAGGTGGTGAAGATCCTAAGCGCTATGGCACGGTTAAAAATTCTAAGATTAAGCAGATTGCTTCTGGTCGTTTCGGTGTAACTCCGCACTATCTTTCTAGTGCCGAAGTTTTACAGATCAAAGTGGCACAAGGTGCGAAGCCAGGTGAAGGTGGTCAGCTACCAGGTGGTAAAGTGAACAGCCTTATTGCGACGCTGCGTTACTCCGTTCCTGGTGTAACCTTGATTTCACCGCCACCACACCACGATATTTATTCGATCGAGGATTTGGCACAGCTGATATACGATCTTAAGCAGGTGAATCCACGTGCTAAGGTTTCGGTAAAGCTTGTGTCTGAACCGGGTGTGGGCACGATCGCAGCGGGTGTTGCTAAGGCCTATGCTGATTTAATTACGATTTCAGGTTACGACGGCGGTACAGCAGCATCGCCGCTTACTTCCATTAAGTATGCAGGTTCACCATTTGAACTTGGCTTGGCAGAAGCGCATCAAGCACTTCGTGCAAATGACTTGCGTGGCAATGTGCGTTTGCAGACAGATGGTGGTTTAAAAACTGGTTTGGATATTGTTAAGGCCGCCATCTTGGGTGCTGAAAGCTTCGGTTTCGGTACCACCCCAATGGTGGCGATGGGTTGTAAATACTTACGTATTTGTCACCTCAATAACTGCGCTACTGGTGTTGCAACTCAGAATGATGAACTGCGTGAAAAACACTTCATCGGCACCGTTGAAATGGTTAAGAACTTCTTCCGCTTTGTTGCTGAAGAAACTCGTCAATGGATGGCTGCCTTGGGTGTTCGCACGCTTGAAGAATTAGTAGGTCGCACTGACTTACTCGAAGTGATTGAAGGTCAAACTGAGAAACAACGTAAGTTGGATCTATCGGATTTGTTGGGCAATGATCAAATTCCAGCAGATAAGCCGCATACGGTTCAAGTAGATCGCAACACACCGTATGACGAAGGTGCGCTGGCTGAGAAAATGGTGGCTGACATACTTCCATCTATCGAAGCCAAAAAAGGCGGCGAGTTCAGTTACAACATTTCAAACTGTGATCGTTCTATCGGTGCACGCTTATCGGGTGAAATTGCATTGCGTCATGGCAATCAAGGCATGGCAAGCAATCCGGTTACGTTGAAGCTTACTGGTACAGCAGGTCAGTCCTTCGGTGTGTGGAATGCTGGTGGCTTAAACATGCATCTTGAAGGTGATGCCAACGACTATGTGGGTAAAGGTATGACGGGCGGCAAGCTTGTGATTTATCCACCAAAAGTATCCTCGTTTGCATCGCAAGACGCATCCATTGTGGGTAATACCTGTTTATATGGTGCTACCGGCGGTACGCTTTATGCGGCAGGTTGTGCGGGTGAACGTTTTGGTGTGCGCAACTCTGGTGCCCACGCTGTTGTTGAGGGCGCAGGTGACCACTGTTGTGAATATATGACTGGCGGTCAAATTACCGTACTGGGCAGTACTGGATACAACTTTGGTGCAGGTATGACCGGTGGTTTTGCTTATGTCTTGGATATGGATAAATCATTTGTGGATAAATATAACCATGAATTAGTCGATATTCATCGCATTAGTAACGAAGAAACCGAAGCACATCGTCATCACTTACGCGGTATCGTGAAGAAGTATGTTGCAGAAACTGGAAGTGAATGGGGTCAAGAAATCCTAGAAAACTTCGAAAAATACATCGGCAAATTCTGGTTGGTGAAGCCAAAAGCGGCCAGCCTAGAACAATTGCTTGAAAACACCCGGACTCGCTCCGAGTAATCGCCACAAGCGAAATAGGTGAGTTCTAGAGTCCAACGAGGTGAAATATGGCAAAACGATTAAACAATGATTTTCAGTTTTTAGATGTGGGTCGTGGAGATCCAGCTAAAAAAGATATTAATACCCGTAAGTCTCAATTTGTTGAGATTTACGAACCATTTGACCAGACGCAAGCGGCGGATCAAAGCCATCGTTGTTTGGCCTGTGGTAACCCTTATTGTGAATGGAAATGCCCTGTGCATAACTTCATCCCAAACTGGCTGAAGCTGGCAAGTGAAGGCAATATCATGGAAGCGGTGGAGTTAAGCCACCAAACCAATACGCTACCTGAAGTGTGTGGACGTGTTTGCCCGCAAGATCGCTTGTGTGAAGGCGCTTGTACATTGAATGACGGTTTTGGTGCAGTGACCATTGGTAATGTTGAGAAATACATTACCGATACGGCATTCGCCATGGGCTGGCGCCCTGATATGTCTAAAGTCACCATGACCGACAAAAAAGTGGCCATCATTGGTGCTGGTCCTGCTGGTCTTGGCGCTGCCGACGTACTTGTGCGTAATGGCGTTAAGCCAGTGGTATTTGATAAATATCCAGAAATTGGTGGCTTGCTAACTTTTGGTATTCCAGAGTTTAAACTGGAAAAAAGCGTTATGGCCCGCCGTCGTGAAGTATTCGAAGGCATGGGTGTCGAGTTCCGCTTAAATACTGAGGTAGGTAAAGATGTAGAATTTGCCGATATCGAAAAAGAATACGATGCCGTGTTCTTAGGTATGGGTACTTATAACTACATGAAAGGCGGTTTCCCTGGTGAAGACTTGCCGGGTGTATATGACGCTTTAGATTTCTTAATCGCAAACGTTAATCACAACCAAGGTTGGGAAAAGAATACGGAAGACTTCATCGATATGAAGGGCAAGCGTGTGGTTGTTCTTGGTGGTGGTGATACGGCTATGGACTGTAACCGTTCGTCTATCCGTCAAGGTGCCACGTCAGTGACTTGTGCTTACCGTCGTGATGAAGAGAACATGCCAGGCTCCAAACGCGAAGTGGTAAACGCTCGTGAAGAAGGCGTTAACTTCCTATTTAACCGTCAACCAGTCGCCATTGTAGGTGATGGAAAGGTTGAAGGAGTCAAGGTTATTACGACCCAGCTCGGTGAGCCGGATGAAAATGGTCGTCGTCGTCCTGAGCCCATTGAAGGTTCCGAGGAGGTTCTTCCAGCCGACGCGGTTTTGGTGGCCTTTGGCTTCCGCCCAAGCCCTGCTCCATGGTTCGAGAAGTTTGGCATTGAATTGAATAGCTGGGATGGTGTAGTTGCGCCAGAAGAGCAGGAGTTTAAGTTCCAAACGGCGAACGAGAAAATCTTTGCTGGTGGCGACATGGTGCGTGGTTCCGACCTAGTGGTAACCGCTATTTGGGAAGGACGTCAGGCAGCAGAAGGTATTCTGGACTTCCTAGACGTTTAATATATACCCCTTACTTATATCTAGAAGCACGATGGGTGAGAACCCATCGTGCTTTTTTGTTGAATAGGTATATTTATTGATTTGGCTGATGGAATCCATAGGGAATCTGGTTACAATAACGCCAATTGCAGGAGAGGAATGCTATGACTATTAGAAAAATCGTACTGTTATTCGGAATGGCTTGGATGCTTTCCGCATGTGGTGGTGAAAGCGCTGCGCAAAAGGATACTGATGATAGTGCTTCTGGAGACGAGACACAGGGAGAAACACAAGACGAGACGCAGGAGGAAACGGCTAGCGAAGTGGTGAAAACACTGGCAGACGTGAACGGTTTCAATATCACTACAGAAACGTTCAATCCCCGAGGTTACGATTTTTATGGCACAGAAGTAAAAATATCGGCCTATGTTAAAGACCATTCTAACAACCCTGTAGCCGATGGCACGGTCGTGACTTTTGTTGCAGACGATAATGGGCTAATAGAAGAACAGTGCGCAACTGAGGGAGGGACTTGTAGCGTAACCTGGACGAGTGCTCGTGACCGCAACCAACCGGTCGATCCGGATGCTGGTGGAGATAATGGTTATACAGGGGATCATCTAATAACAATAATGGCTCGTACAATAGGCGAAGATTCTTTCATCGACAAAAACTCAAACAAACAGTTTGACGATGAAGAAATCTTTTTTACTCAGTCAGAAGCATTTTTAGATGCGGATGATAATGGTGTCTATGATGCGGCTGATACTGCATTTGACGAGTACTCAGATTTTAATAGTAACGGTCAGTTTGATGACAATCCTTCAGACGGCATGTTTCGGGGTAAATCATGTAGCGAAGGGGCAGTTGCCTTAGGACATTGTGCAGAACAGCTAGAAGTTTGGGATACCGTACGTATGATTAATAGTTCTGGTGGCAAGGTGACCATCCAATTATATGACTGCAGTAATAATCCAATAAGTGAAAATAGTATTATTGATTTAAGTGTTAATAATTGCTTCATAGTGGAAGTGGCAGATCCCAATAACAATATTCCCCCTGTAGGTACTAAGATCAGTGTGGATGCTCAAGTAGGTGAAGTAGTTACAGTGCCATTGGACGTACCGGATAAGTTCTTGGCTCCGGGCCAGCCATATGTACAAAAGTTAGAGATAGAGGGCAAGGGAAGCGGGCAGACTAAAAAGCTTATCATCAAAACAGAGTCTGTCGATGAAAACCCTATTTTAAATGACACTAAATATAGCCTAAAAGACACCTAATTTAGATCTTAGAAGTAATTTATGACCGAACTAAAAAACGATCGCTTTTTGCGAGCGCTATTGCGCCAGCCTGTAGATAGAACCCCTATTTGGATGATGCGTCAGGCTGGACGCTACCTTCCTGAATATCGTGCGAGCCGAGCAGATGCGGGCTCTTTTTTGGATCTATGTAAAAACGCAGATCTGGCGTGCGAAGTCACGTTACAACCGCTTGAGCGTTATCCATTGGATGCCGCGATCTTGTTCAGCGATATTTTGACGATTCCAGACGCCATGAACCTAGGTTTGTATTTTGAAACCGGAGAAGGCCCTAAATTTAAAAAAGTAGTGCGCACTGAACAGGATGTTGCGGAGTTACCGATTGTTGATACTGCAAGCGACCTAAGTTATGTAACTAATGCGGTTAGCACTATTCGTCGTGAACTAAATGGTCGCGTGCCGTTGATTGGATTTTCTGGTTCACCTTGGACGTTAGCCACCTATATGGTTGAAGGGGGAAGCAGTAAAGATTTCCGCCATGTTAAAGCCATGATGTATAACCAGCCAGAAACCATGCATGAGATGCTTAATAAGCTGGCTTTATCGGTTACAGACTATTTGAACGCGCAAATTAAAGCCGGTGCACAAGCGGTTCAGATTTTTGATACTTGGGGGGGTGTGTTAAGTCACAATGCTTATCAAGAATTCTCATTGCGTTATATGAAGCAGATTGTAGAAGGATTAATGCGTGAGCATGAAGGTCGCAAGGTACCTGTTATTCTCTTCACCAAAGGCGCAGGCCAATGGTTGGAGTTAATGGCAGATACGGGTTGCGATGCCCTTGGTCTTGATTGGACAACGGATATTGGCAACGCCCGTCGTCGCGTGGGGGATATGGTGTCTCTCCAGGGGAATATGGACCCGTCGGTTTTATATGCGAAACCTGAGCGAATTCGTGAGGAAGTTAAAACGATCCTAGATAGTTATGGTTCTGGCACGGGTCATGTTTTCAATTTAGGACATGGCATACATCAATTTGTGGACCCCGATCATGCCAAAGCCTTTATTGAGGCTGTCGTTGAGCTGAGTCCGGCATACCATAAATAGTTTGAATAAACCTCTTCTGGCGCCAGCTTTTATACTGGCGCTATCTTTTCCTTTTTGTTGGGCATACTCATGGCCGATTACGTTTCTATTTTTATAATTGCGCTTTCATTACTGGGCTTGTTGGCTGTTGTTTTTGAAGAGGTTATTCACGTAAACAAAGCACAAGTAGTTTTGTTCTTGGGTACATTGGCATGGTTAATATTGTTCATGTTCAGTGGCTCAGATATTCACCATCAAGAAATAATCACTGGTCTTTCAGAAAACATAGAAGAAATTGCAGGGCTTTGGTTGTTTTTATTAGCGGCAATGACGTTTGTGGTTTACCTTAATAAAAAAGGTCTTATAGAAAGTATTATTTATCGTTTTTTACCTGAGCAAATTAGTGAACGAAAGTTATTATTTTTAATCGCCATATTTGCTTATGTGTTTTCATCTCTCGCAGACAATATCACGGCAACTCTAATCTCTATCGCTCTTATTTTGTCTTTGCAATTACCCGCCAAAAAAGTTTTACGCTTCGCGACTGTCACTGTTTTTGCAGTTAACTCTGGTGGTGTCGCAATGATCACAGGTGATGTTACAACGTTAATGATATTTTTGGCGGGCAAAGCCAGTATCGTTAACCTTCTTTTATTATCGCTCCCTGCGTTTTTAGCTGTACTTGTATTGACCACATTACTGAGTTTTCCTATGAAGGATCAAATTATTATTCGTAAAAAACGCGAGCAGCATGAACAGGTTGATGTTGCTATTGCGATTGTTTTTTTGACGACTATATTGACGACAATAGGATTTAACGTATTTTTTGATATTCCCCCTGTCCTGACCTTCCTATTTGGTTTGTCTGTGATGTTTTTATTAGCGCGTATTTATGGTGAAGATACACATAATCATCCAATTTTTAATTATATTCGTCAGATCGAGTTTGATACGCTTCTGTTCTTCTTGGGCATTCTATTATTGGTAGGGGCATTAAAAGAGGTTGAGGCACTTGTTGCATTTGTTGGTATCTATGATGTTATGCCAACTTGGCTGGCCAACTATACGATGGGTATTCTTTCTTCACTTATTGATAACGTCCCACTTACAGCGGCTCTGCTTAAGTCCGATGTGACCATGAATCCAGAGCAATGGTTGGCGTTAACCTACGCGGTGGGTGTCGGCGGTTCTTTATTAATTATCGGATCGGCAGCTGGCATTGTTGCCATGAGTAAGATCCAAAATTTAACCTTCCTAAGTTATCTTAGATATTTCGTCTTATTGCTTTTGGCATACAGCATTGGTTACTCTGCTAGCTTGCTAATGGGGATTTGGATTTAATTTATGGCAAAAAAGAAAGTTGCCTTTGTTTGTAGTGAGTGCGGTGCTGATTTCTCCAAATGGCAAGGACAATGCGGTGCCTGTGGTGAATGGAATACATTACAAGAATTTACGGTATCGAATTCTAAGTCCGCCGCTGTGCGAGAAGGCTACGCGGGTAGCGCAAAACCGGGTCAAAATAAGGTAACAACACTGGATCAAGTATCACTAGAAGCGTTACCACGATTTTCCTCTGGGGCCTCAGAGTTTGATCGTGTTCTCGGTGGCGGTTTAGTGCCTGGCTCAGTAAACCTCATGGGAGGACACCCCGGGGCGGGTAAGTCCACATTGCTTTTGCAAACTATGTGTTATTTAGCTGAGCATATGCCTGTACTTTACATCACAGGTGAAGAATCCCTACAACAAGTTGGTCTGAGAGCTCAGCGTTTGAATTTACCCACTAATAAAATTCAAATGCTAGCGGAAACGGATGTTGAACAAATCATTTCGATTGCCAAACATCATGAACCCAAAGTGATGGTAATCGACTCCATTCAGGTTATGCATACTCCAGGTATTGAGTCAGCGCCGGGTAGTGTATCTCAAGTGAGAGAAAGTGCTGCGTATCTCACTCGTTATGCCAAGCAAAGTGGAACGGTTTTGTTCTTGGTCGGCCATGTCACCAAAGATGGCTCTCTTGCAGGGCCAAAGGTATTAGAGCACATGATTGATTGCTCTATCATGCTTGAAGGGGACAGTGATAACCGTTTTCGAACTTTACGCGGTATTAAGAATCGCTTTGGTGCAGTAAACGAATTGGGTGTATTTGCCATGCTAGAACATGGCTTGAAAGAAGTTAAAAACCCTAGTTCTATTTTTTTAACGCGCAGTGAGCAAGCAGTAAGCGGTTCTATTGTAATGGTTGTGTGGGAAGGCACGCGTCCCATTCTTGTCGAGATTCAAGCCTTGGTGGATGACAGCCACTTTGGTCACCCCAAACGCGTTGCTGTTGGGCTCGACCAAAATCGGCTATCTATGTTGTTGGCTGTGATGCATCGTCATGGTGGCATTCATACTGGAGATCAAGATGTCTATATTAATGTGGTGGGTGGCGTACGTGTAGCGGAAACATCTGCAGACTTGGCTTTGTTAATGTCGGTGTTATCGAGTTTTCGGGATCGGCCTCTACCTCAAGACTTAGTCGTATTTGGTGAAGTGGGATTGAGCGGAGAGATTCGACCCGTGCCAAGTGGCCAAGAGCGTTTAAAGGAGGCGGCTAAACACGGTTTTACTCGAGCCATTGCCCCCAAAGCCAATGTGCCTAAGGGAGGCATAGAAGGAATGCAAGTGACGGCGGTCGAACACATCTCTCAGGCCCTAGAAATAATCTAGGATTTTGGTCGTTTGCATTAGGCTATTGAATCAAGGCGCTCAGTTCACGCTCTAGCATTTCTTCGCTGCCAACATTCAGTTCGACCAGTCGTTTAAGCAAAGTGATGCTGTCAAGGTCGATATGCTTGCACTGACACCCGACTTCTTCTTCTGTGGTATGCACGAGCTGACACTCCATCTTTATGATGTTCTGATCACTCAAATGTATGTTTACGAAAAGTGCTTTGCCTGGGTTTATCAACCAATTTTCAGGTTGCTTGAAGAGTACGCCGTTTAGGCTAATGTCGATTAATTCAACAGACCAAACATCCTCTCCTTGGCTAATTCTGGTATCAGCGTCGAATTCAATTCGCGTGAAATGGCGATGCTCGCTCATAGCCTCTCCTTTAAAGTTTGAATCTTATTAGGAGTTTAGCTGATATTGGCAGGGAGTCAGCCTCTATTCATACGATAATTATGAACAAAGGCTGTCTCTTTGAAGGTTAGCCTAGGGCTTTGTATTTGATTCGCTTGGGTTGGTCTGCCTCGGCACCAAAGCGACGTTTGCGATCTTCCATATAGTCTTGGTAATTACCTTCCATGAAATACAATTGACTGTCACCCTCATAAGCCAAAATATGGGTGGCAATACGGTCCAAGAACCAACGGTCATGGGAGATAACGACAGCACAACCAGGGAAGCTTAAAAGCGCTTCCTCAAGCGCCCGAAGGGTTTCCACATCGAGATCGTTGGATGGCTCATCGAGTAATAGCATGTTCGCCCCTTGCTTGAGCATGCAAGCTAATTGCAGGCGGCCGCGCTCGCCTCCCGATAACTCTCCAACGCGTTTTTGCTGATCATTACCTTTGAAGTTAAAGCGACCACAGTATGCTCGAGAGCCAATTTCAAAGTTGCCAATTTGTAATTGATCGTGGCCATCACTTACTGCTTCCCATACGGTTTTATTGTCATCTAGCTCGTCACGAAGCTGCTCAACAAAACAAGGTTTTACCGAGTCGCCGATGCGAATCGTCCCACTATCAGGTTGTTCTGTGCCAGCAATCATGCGAAATAGCGTAGATTTACCAGCGCCATTCGCACCTATGACACCAACAATTGCTCCAGGCGGTATCTTCGCTGAAAAGTCGTCAATTAATAACTGATCACCAAAACCTTTGCTAACGTTTTCAAATTCCACCACTAAATCACCTAAGCGAGGACCCGGTGGAATAAAGATTTCATTGGTCTCATTGCGTTTCTGGAATTCTTGGCTATTCAGCTCATCAAAACGCGCAAGGCGTGCTTTGCTTTTGGCTTGGCGTGCTTTCGGGTTTGATCGCACCCACTCAAGTTCGTGCTTGATAGTGCGCTCTAGTGCGGCCTGTTTCTTCTCCTCTTGCTCTAGTCGAGCCTCTTTTTGCTCAAGCCAGCTGGTATAGTTTCCTTCGAACGGAATACCATGGCCACGGTCCAGTTCCAAGATCCACTCGGCGCAGTTGTCTAAGAAGTAACGATCGTGGGTAATCGCTACCACGGTACCAGGATAGTTCTCAAGGAACCGCTCTAGCCATGCTACGGATTCGGCATCCAGGTGGTTGGTTGGTTCATCGAGTAACAACATGTCGGGTTTACTTAGTAACAGACGGCATAACGCAACACGACGACGCTCTCCACCCGATAGTTTGGTAACGTCGGCATCCCAGGGTGGCAGGCGTAAGGCATCGGCAGCGCGTTCCATGGTGTTGTTAAGGTTGTGGCCGTCGTTCGCTTCGATGACGGCTTCTAGCTGGCCTTGCCGCTTTGCCAGCTTGTCAAAATCAGCATCGGGCTCGGCGTAAGCCGCGTAAACTTGATCGAGCTCTTCCATGGCATCTAGGATATGGCGCAAACCATCCTCTACATTACCGCGGACGTCTTTGTTAGGATCCAACTCAGGCTCTTGCGAAAGGTATCCAATCTGAATATCCGCTTGCGGACGGGCTTCACCGTTAAATTCGGTATCGACGCCAGCCATAATGCGTAATAAAGTGGACTTACCTGCGCCGTTTAAGCCTAAAACACCAATTTTGGCGCCAGGGAAGAAGGATAGGGAGATGTCTTTTAGAATTTCGCGTTTTGGCGGGACCACTTTGCCAACGCGGTTCATGGTATAAACGTATTGAGCCATGGGCTTAGATACACCTTTATAAATGAAAACAATTATTAGCCGCAACCTAATCCATTAGGCGGGCAAACGCAAACTAAGGAAATGACTCAGTGAGCAAAGCCAATCAATTGATCAATCAAATGACGGATCGTTCTGTCATTTTACCCATGATTGTTGTGCTTTTTATATTCGTACTGGTCATTCAAGGAATCTCACTATTCTTTCAAATAGAGTCAGAAAAGCAAGCTTATAATGGCTTGGTAAAGCATGTTGCGACGAGTCATGCAAGTCAAAGTAATACAGTGCTTAGTTCGCAAAAGAACATGCTAGCGACACTGCTCACCCTCCATCAGAACGATCTGCTGAAATTGGATCAAGAGAATGCGCCTTTTGCGCTTTTGGATCTTTCTATAAATGAGGCGTTCCCTGGTTATCGCGGGTTGTTCGTTTTAGATGAAAGTGGCCAAGTCATCGAAAATACTATTCCCTATCTTTACGAAAACGAATCTAAGCTGATTGAACAGCATGTAAAGTCTATAAAAACGTCGCAACATTTATCGATTCATATCGATGGGCAGTATTTTCCCAAGGATAAGCAAGGAGTGGTGTATTTCATCGCTACGATTGATTCTCCCAATGCGGAGTATCCGCGTTACTATCTTGTCATCAGTCGAAGCATGCATGGTTATAGTGACATCTTGTTGGGTCAAGAATATGAGGGGTTTCACTTATGGTTAGGTAAGCAACAAAAAGTCGTGATTGGTGATGGCCGATTTTTTGCTCAAGATCGTCGTCCAACGATCAGTGCTCTGTCAGGTGAACGAGCAATTCTGGTTGATATTGATATGGTGGATACGCCTTGGCGCATATACGCGGTTGAGACACAGGGATATTGGACAGAAAAGATTCTAGCTTTAGCACTTCCTCATATTATTTTTATTGCTATTTATTGGATGCTTGCGTATCTGGGGTTCAAGATTCTGCGGTATGTTAAAGAGAAGAACCAAACTGATCTTGATCGCTTCAGTGCAAAAGCGAATCGAGCGGAAGAGGCTCTATCCTGTATTGAAGAGGTCGTGATTACTACCGATTATCGAGGACGCATTATTTTTTGCAATCCATCCGCGATGACTCTCTTGGGTCTAAATGACTGCCAGCAAGTTGTTGGCAAACCACTGGTACAAAGTTTCCCCTTCGATGGATTACCATGGTTGGAAAAAGATCAAAATCTCCTGAAAAACAAACTCAGAATTGTTAACTATGGCGACACTCTCGTAGATGTGAGTGGTCAATTAAAAACGTTCAATATAAGTCTATATCGTCCGGAAAAACAGAATAGTTGTATTTGGGTACTACGTGATGTGTCTCGTCAAGCTGCTAATCGAGATCTTTTAAATGTCAGTCGCGCCCGATACCAAGCACTCTACGATGGCTGTGGAGTGGGCATGTGGCATGTAGATATATCGTTGGTTAGATCATGGCTTGAGCAGCTTGATGGTGTTTCAGTGGAAGATTATTTAAAACAGTATCCGGATAGCTTCGCTGACCTGCGTTCTAGCTACAATTTAATTGATATCAACGCCTCTGCTGTCAGTATGCATGGTGGTAGTAATAAGCAAAAATTTATCGAAGCGTTGAAGGATCTTTTTCTAAGTTACAATCATGAATTGATGCAGGAGATGGCAGAAGGTATTCGTCAAGGAGCGAAAAGCTTTTCGCGAGAGGTTGCTTTCATTAACGCAAAAGGCGTCAAGAATCATTATTTGGTGAATGCTACATTGGATCAAGTAGGACAAGATCAAGCAATTGTAAGTTTCATTGATATCAATGACCGTATTAAGGCTGAGCTTGCGTTAAAAGACAGTGAGCAATTTTGGTCCAATGTTATTCAAACCCTACCCGACACGGTTTACGTTAACGATTTGTTTGCAAAGCAGACGCGTTTTAGTTCACGTCATATTGGTGAGTTATTAGGGTATAGCAGTGAAGAGCTTGAAGAGATTGAACACTGGAGACAACTTATTCATCCTGACGATGTTAGTAAAAGTGATGCGGCAATTAGCCAGCTTAAAACAATGCGCCCAGGTGAAGTGAAGGAAACGACAGCGCGTTTAAAACATAAGAATGGAAATTGGAGAGTTATTCGTTTCCGTGATTGTATCTTTAGTTCAGAGACGCAGGTTCCCGCTCAATATTATGTCGGGATGGCTCGCGACATTACAGAAGAGGAAGATGCCAAGATACAGCTGTCATTCAGTGAGCGTCGCTACCGACTTTTAGCCAATGGTATTTCAGATATCGTCTTTACTCTGAATAAAAAATTAGAATTAAGCTACATCAGTGCATCTATTAACAAAATGCTCGGCTATGACTCTGATCAAGTTATGCGCGAAGGCCTGTCACTATTTTTAATAACGGAGAGTGTCAATAAACTTATCCAGGCGTTAGAAAGAGACTTGCAGTTAGCGCTTTCTATCTCGAGCTTCAAAGATCAAGTGCGAACAATGGATTTAGACGCGCAAACGTTTAGCGGTGTTCCCGTTATATTAGAAATGCAAAGCAGTATTTTGCGCAATGAGTCCGGTGCCATAGAGGGAATCTTGGCAACTTGTCGTGATGTAACGCAAAGACGCTTCATTGAACATGAAGCGCGCACCGCAAGTGAAGTATTCGAAAATTCTTCAGAAGCCATCATGATGACAACGAGTACAGGTTTGATTAGCCGTGTTAATAGAGCGTTCACGCATTTGACCGGATTTGATGGGCAGCATGTTATCGGCGTTAATCCAAAACAATTTATTGCCAAAGATGTGAGTCATCAAACCATGCAGGATATCCGTGATGCATTGCTTGTGGATGGATATTGGCAGGGAGAGCTTGACTATATAAATCGTAAAGGCGAGAAGCATCCTAGCTGGACGGGCGTCACGGCACTGAAAGATGAAATGGGACAAATACAATCACATATTATTATTTCCAGTGATATTACCCATCGAAAACAAACAGAGGCGCGGATTCAACATCTTGCATATTTTGATCCGTTGACTGGCTTGCCCAACCGCGCGCAAATGCATGAAGCATTGGATCGCTTAATGGCTAAAGAAGAATCTCAGCTAGCATTGTTGTTTATTGATTTGGATCGATTTAAACCTATCAACGATACCATGGGGCATCCGGCTGGTGATCAAGTTTTAAAAGAAGTAGCTAGCCGCTTAAAAGAAGCCGTCGGTGCGAAGAACCTTGTTTCCCGAATTGGGGGGGATGAGTTTACGGTGATTATGGCAACTTTGCCTGAAACTGAACAAGCAATACAAACCATTATTGATGTGAGTGAACGTATCTTACATCAGATGATGCAGCCGTTTTTTATTGAAGACAGGCAATTGTATTTAAGTGCTAGTGTGGGAATTGCATTGTATCCAGAGAATGCTCTTAGTGGTACGGATTTATTGCGAAACGCAGATACTGCTATGTATCACGCTAAAGCAATGGGCAAAAATAACTTCCAGTTTTATGCGGAAGAGATGAATGAAAAAGCAATGGAGCGCTTAGAGCTAGAAAATAATTTGCACCTTGCTCTGCAGCGCGATGAATTTGAATTAACCTTCCAAGCGCAATGGGACATTAAACACAATTGTATTTGCGGAGTGGAAACCTTATTGCGTTGGCATCGTCCAGACATTGGACTGGTTGGTCCCGATAAGTTTATTCCAATCATTGAAGAAACTGGGCTTATAGTTCCTATTGGTGAATGGGTTTTAAGAAGGGCCTGTGAGCAAATCATGGATTGGCAGGAAGCGGGTTATGTTATTCCTAAATTGGCGGTCAATCTGAGCGCTAGACAATTTAAAGATGCGCAAATGCTCGATAGGATCTGTCGAATTGTCGATGAAACAGGCGTAGACCCAGAGCTTATAGAATTAGAATTAACTGAAAGTATTCTTATGGATGATATTGACCGAACCTTGGCTGTTCTCAATGAGGCGCGAAAGATGGGTTTTGGTCTATCCATTGACGATTTCGGAACCGGCTATAGCTCTTTGAGCTACCTTAAGCAATTTCCAGTGAGCCAGCTGAAAATCGATAAAAGTTTTATTCAAAACCTTCCTTATAACCAAGAAGATGGACAGATCACACGAACTATAGTCGCCATGGCCAACAACCTTGGACTTGGTGTCATTGCTGAAGGGGTAGAAAACGAAAGCCAACGCCAATTCCTTAAGACGATCGGTTGTTATCAGGTGCAAGGATATATGTATAGCCACCCGGTTCCTGCAGATCTTTTCGCGCAAGACTTCTTAGAAACAGAGTCAGAGCCTTATCTGGAGCATTAAAGTCGCTGTTTTCATGGCTACAGATCAGTGTCGAGGTCTTGTTCACCCGTGAATATGAGTAAAGCTTCACTTGGCTTGATGGAGTTTCAAGTGCCCAATCCTTATAACTTGGGTACAATGCGCCCAACTTTTCTTGGTTAGTGCGTCTTAGTGCTTATACTCAAGTGCACATCAACCGTCATCTTTGAATGCAGGGGATTTCCATGTTTAAACGAGACATGAATATTGCTGATTTTGACCCAGCTGTTTGGGAAGCGATGCAGGCTGAAGTAAAGCGTCAGGAAGATCACATTGAGTTGATCGCATCTGAAAACTATACCAGCCCACGCGTCATGGAAGCCCAAGGCAGCCAGCTTACCAACAAGTACGCTGAAGGCTATCCAGGCAAGCGTTATTACGGCGGTTGTGAGCATGTTGACGTCGTTGAGCAGCTAGCAATTGATCGCGCTAAAGAGTTGTTTGGCGCAGGCTACGCTAATGTTCAGCCTCACTCTGGTTCGCAGGCAAACGCCGCTGTTTTCATGGCACTTTGTAAGCCGGGCGACAAAGTACTAGGTATGAGTTTGGCTCATGGTGGTCACTTAACCCATGGTGCGTCGGTATCCTTCTCTGGCCGCATTTATGATGCCGTTCAGTACGGTTTACACCCAGAAACGGGTGATATTGACTATGAAGAAGTGGAGCGTCTTGCGCTAGAGCACAAACCTAAAATGATCATTGGTGGCTTCTCTGCGTTTAGTCGTATTGTTGATTGGCAGCGTTTCCGTGATATCGCCGATAAAGTAGGTGCTTACTTATTTGTCGATATGGCTCATATTGCAGGTCTTGTTGCGGCAGGCGTTTATCCCTCTCCTGTGGGTATCGCTGATGTTGTGACGACTACAACGCACAAAACGTTGCGCGGTCCTCGTGGCGGTTTGATTCTTGCCAAAGAAGATGAAGAGTTAAACAAAAAACTTAATTTTGCTGTCTTCCCAGAATCGCAAGGTGGTCCTTTGATGCACGTGATCGCCGCGAAAGCAGTGTGCTTCAAAGAAGCTATGTCAGAAGAATACAAGACGTACCAAGCGCAAGTGGTTAAGAATGCTCAGGCAATGGCCGAAGTATTCATTGAGCGTGGTATTAATATCGTTTCTGGTGGTACCGATGATCACCTTTTCCTAGTTGATCTGATTGGCAAGGAGTACACAGGTAAAGACGCAGATGCCGCATTAGGCGAAGCTCATATTACAGTGAACAAAAATGCCGTACCGAATGACCCACGTTCTCCGTTTGTTACGTCAGGTTTGCGTATTGGTACGCCGGCAATTACCTCTCGTGGCTTCAAAGAAGAGCAAGCTCGTGATTTAACATCCTGGATTTGTGATGTGCTTGATAGTCTTGAGAATGGCAATAAAGATGAAGTAGCAGCTCAGGTTCGTGCTAAAGTTCAGGCTTTGTGTGCAGAATTTCCTGTATACAGCTAATAAATATGCGCTAAGCGTGAATACAAAAAAAGCCCCTAAAACAATTTAGGGGCTTTTTTTATGCGTGTTAAAAAATATTTATTTCTACTTCGTCACACTAGGAATTGTTTGAACGTTTTTCCTGTTGGTTGCGCTCAACCCAAAAGTCAGCTTTTTTAATGCCGAGTTTTTCTGGATCAAAATGGTATTCCGTTACACCTTCTTTTTGTTGTTTCTCGTAATCTTTTAAAGCTTTCATAGCAGGGCGAGCCATGAAGAAGATTAATAGAATACCAATGATGTTTAACCAAGCCATAAGGCCAACACCGATATCACCTAGTCCCCAAGCAAGATCAGCAGTTTTCACGGTGCCATAGAATACTGAGCCCAATAGTACGATTTTTAATAAGCCCATTAGACCAGGTACTTTAAAGGTGCGGCGAATATAGCTGACATTGGTTTCAGCAATGTAGTAGTACGCCAAAATGGTGGTGAAAGAGAAGAAGAATAGTGCAAATGCAATAAATGGTTTGCCCATTCCCGGTAACGTGGTCTCAATCGCAAGTTGCGTAAAAGCAGGGCTGTTTGCAGCAATGTCAGCGCCTAGATTTTGCACAAGGAATGCATCGCCTACACCATGAACATTGTATGCGCCGGTAATCAGAATCATGAACGCAGTAGCAGAACAGACAAATAGTGTATCTATGTAGATTGAAAAGGACTGTACTAAACCTTGTTGAGCAGGATGTTGAACGTTCGAAGCCGCAGCGGCATGAGGACCTGTACCTTGGCCTGCTTCATTAGAGTAAACACCACGCTTTACGCCCCAGCCAATGGCTGCACCGATTCCGGCCATCGGGGTAAAGGCGTCCCCAACAATCATGGCAATAATGCTCGGGACTTGTTCAATATTAAGTAATACGATCGCAACAGCAATAACGATATAGGCAAGCGCCATAAAAGGCACAACCAATTGTGCGACATGAGCGATGCGCTTAACACCACCGAATATAATGAATGCTAGTACGATACAAATAAGTACACCTGTTGCGATTTTGACAGAGCTTAGTTCGCCGATCCCTGTGCTAACCATATCGCCTGAACCAAAGGCAAGTACGATCGCATTCCCTATACTATTTGATTGAATGCCGGGCATTAGAAAGCCTGTTGCAAGGATCGTGGCAAGAGCGAAAATGATGGCATACCATTTTTGCCCAAGTGCTTTTTCAAAGTAATAGGCGGGGCCACCACGAAACTCATCGCCATCTTTTTCTTTATAAATCTGTGCCAATGTAGATTCAATATAGGCTGTAGCAGCACCCAAGAAAGCGACTACCCACATCCAAAAAACGGCACCAGGGCCACCAAAGCCAATGGCTGCGGCGACACCCGCAATATTACCTGTGCCGACACGTCCTGATAGTGAGATGGCTAGGGCTTGGAAAGAGGAAATGCCAGTATCGGATTTGTTTGGCGTAAATAGTAAGCGCCACATTTCTTTTATTTGGCGCACTTGAACAAAGCGCGTGACGATGGAAAAGAATAACCCTGCTGCTAGGCAGAGATAAACGAGCGCAGGGCTCCAGACGACGCCATTAATGGCATTAACAATTTCTTGCATGGTCCTTAGTTCCTTAATCAAATGGTCAGAATAATGAAAAACTCCGATGCTGCAAAGCCTTTGACGATATTAGGCGGAAGAATACCAAGACGAATGGGCGATGAAGAGAGATGGGTTCTGTCATGAGATGTGAGCTTCTGGCTGCACTGTCTTTATGAATGGAATGAAATATTAAATTTCTTTGATAGGGAAATAATATCAGTATGTTCGAAATATTGAAATTTATGTTGATTATTTAAAGTTATTAAGGAGAATCTACATTTATTGATAAAGACATTGAATCATTCTGCATTGCCTGAGCTATAATTGCGGTATAGGTTTCATTAAGTATGCTCATGCCAGGTGTGAGTAGGGTTGGGGGAGTAATAAATATGCAAAAAGAGACGCCAGCTGAACTACGCCAACGTATCCGAGCTGGTCAGCATACGGGGCATACATCTGGCTATTGTGCAGGGTATGTGCAATGCAATGTGGCTATTTTACCCAAAGCTTGGGCTAATGAATTTTTGCAGTTCTGCCAACTAAACCCCAAGCCATGTCCCATTGTGGCGATGGCATCCAGCCCTGGGGCGACAAAGATACCTTCTATTGCGCCTGATTTTGACATCAGAACTGATGTCCCCAGGTATCGTCTTTGGGAGAATGGGCGGCTTGATAAAGAAGTCACGGATATATCGAGTGTATGGCGGGACGATTTAGTTACGTTCCTGCTGGGCTGCAGTTTTAGTTTTGAAGAAGCATTATTGGCCGATGGATTGGAAATTCGAAACATCACTGAAGGTGTAAATGTGCCTATGTACGACACCAATATGACTTGTCAGCCCGCGGGGCGTTTACATGGCAATATGGTGGTTAGCATGCGTCCGTTTAAACCAGCGGATGCCATCCGCATGATTCAAATATGCTCGCGTTTTCCATCTGTTCATGGTTCCCCGGTTCACTTTGGTAATCCAGAGGATATTGGTATAAGCAATATTAACAAGCCAGATTATGGCGATGCCGTTTCTATCCGCGCGGGGGAGGTGCCCGTGTTTACCGCATGTGGTGTAACGCCGCAAGCTGCGATTATGGCAGCGAAACCAGAGTTTTGTATTACTCATTCTCCAGGGTGCATGGTCGTTACTGACATGTCGAATTCAAAGTTGGCAATTTTGTAAGAAGGTAGTTATGAGTCGGAATGGCTTATTGTTAAATTGCGATTTAGGCGAGAGCTACGGTTCTTGGTCCATGGGTATGGACGAATCGGTTTTTCCTCATATTGATCAGGCCAATATTGCGTGTGGCTTTCATGGTGGCGACCCAGTGACCATGCAAAAAACACTGCAGCTAGCGAAAAAAAATAACGTTATGGTAGGTGCCCATCCAGCATATCCTGACTTAGTTGGGTTTGGTCGACGCAGTATGAACTGCAGTGAGACGGAAATCATAGGCTTTATGCACTATCAAATGAGTGCGCTGGATGGAATGGCAAAAAATATTGGCCTGACCATGGAATATGTAAAACCCCATGGCGCTTTATATAACGACATGATGAAGAATGACGATATACGCTTGGCCATATTGAAGTCTGTATCTGACTTTCATCGTCCGATTAAATTAATGTTGCAAGCAACAGCCGCTAGTGAAGAGCACCAAAAGCAAGCAGAAGCGTTAGGCGTTGAGTTGATTTTCGAAGCATTTGCCGACAGATGCTATGACGACGATGGCAAATTATTAGCACGTAACCAAGCTGGGGCCGTTCACGATCAGGAAAAAATGTTGCAACAGGTGCAGCAGCTTGTGGAGCATGGCACAGTGACAACGGCAAGTGGTCAAACGCTATCAATTAAAGCTGATTCAGTATGCGTTCACGGCGACAACGAAGCTGGTGTTAAGGCCATTCAAAGTATTCGCGAGTTGATTCAATCATGAATATTCATGTGGCTGGGGAAAACGCACTGATTGTTTATGTGGGTGACCAAGTCAGTCCTGAAGTTACGCAAAACATACTGCATCTATGCCAGCAGTTGCGACCATATGTTGGGCGTGAGCTTATTGATCTTGTGCCAAGTTATGCATCCGTTCTCGTGATTTTCGATCCATTAAAAATAGATCATTTAGCAGTGAGAAAATGGATACGTTTTGCGTATGAATCTCATTTCAATTCGCACAGTGATGATCAGCGTCGCCTCGTTCGTTTACCCGTCTATTATGCCGGTCCTGATTTACAGCGTGTTGCTGAGCATAAATCATTGTCAAGTGATGAGGTGGTTGAGCGTCATTCATCCCAGTCTTATCAGGTCTATGCAATTGGTTTTGCTCCTGGTTTTGCATACTTAGGTGAGTTAGATGAATCTTTGGTTATGCCGCGCCTAGATACTCCTCGTAAGAGGGTACCAAAGGGAGCTGTCGCCATTGCTGATCGACAAACAGCAGTGTATCCCAAGCAAAGTCCCGGTGGCTGGAATTTAATTGGCTACTGTCCAATACCTATGTTTGAGCCAGAGGAGCAACCTCCTATGCCGGTGCAATCCGGTGATTTAGTGCAGTTCTATGCCATCGATGAACAAACGTTTTTTGACATGGGCGGCGAGCTACCAAAGGGAGAAATTGCGTAATGGCGTTGCAGATTATTGATCCCGGTTTTTTAACTTTGACGCAAGATTTGGGGCGCTTTGGTCAGCATCATCTTGGGTTAACTACAGGTGGTCCAATGGATCCGTTTGCTTTTCGATTTGCAAACCGATTAGTGGATAACCAAGCCAACTCAGTGGCGCTGGAAATCACAATGGGTGGTTTCAAAGCGGTTGCTACTCAGGATATGTGTGTTGCCGTGACGGGGGCGAAAGTTGACGTTTCGGTTGATGGCAAGAGACAGCCCCAGTGGCGGACACTGTATATTAAAAATGGGCAAAAAATTGAGCTGGCTTATGCCGTAAAAGGATGTCGCATTTATTTATCGGTCGCTGGTGGCTTTGATATTAAAAAACAGTTCGATAGCGCCAGCGCTGTGGTTCGAGAAGGCATAGGCGGTATTAATGGAGGAAAGCTAGAGTCCGGCGCTGAACTCAAATTAAAAAAGCGAAATTCATTGAACCAAGCGTGGTATTTGCCTGAGTCATACATTCCTAACTATGGGAATCATGCAGTCTTGCGCGTGATCCCAGGTTATCAAGAAAAACATTTTTCCCGTCATCAGCAACGGCGATTTTTTTATCATGATTTTAGGATAAGCGACTTGGCGGATCGTATGGGGTATCGCTTACAGGGTCCTAAAATTGAATGTGATATCAATGGGATATTAAGCGAAGGTATATGCCTAGGGGCTATTCAGATTCCTGCCGATGGTCAACCTATCGTATTGATGAATGACCGCCAAACCATCGGGGGTTATCCAAAAATTGGTTCTGTACTTTCGTTGGATTTAGCGAAACTGTCTCAGTTAACGCCTGGGGCGACGGTGAATTTTGAACCAATTTCAATCGATCATGCCCATAACTTGTTGCATTTGGCTGATCATAAATTCAAGCAAATTGAATTAAAACCGTGCTTGTTGGAGGCCAACCATGAACGAGGCTTTGATGTTTGATATTAGCAAACAAATTGAAGATATTCTGGTTGAACGTAATTTGCGGGGCATGAAAACCGTTCAGCATGCCCTGCCGTCAGGCTACATTAAGCGTGCTTCAGATCTCATATTAGGCGCCAAGGGCACGGTTTTAATTGGAACAGGTTTTCCAGTCGTAGACACGTTCGAAACAGATGGGCCGGTTGGTGCGATCGCACTATATCGAGCTTTTGAGGCAATGGGTTTACATCCAATCATCGTATGCGGCGCTCCTTTAAGTGAAGTCTTGCGTCATGATTATAATGTTCAGGAGCTGATAGTTGGTCCGCATTGCAAGCAAGACGATGAAGCACGACAAGCATTGCAGGATCTCAATCCCAGTTTGATAGTCTCGATTGAGCGTCCAGGCCAAGCCAGTGATGGTCGTTATTATAATATGCGTGGTGAAGATATTAGTGCTCGAGCTGGTTGTTTTGATAGCTTTTTCCGTCAAGCTAATTGCCCCACCATCGCAATTGGTGATGGCGGCAATGAAATTGGCATGGGAAATATTCATGAGGCTCTGAATCAATTAGATATTCAAGCTGCTGCGACTCAGTGTAGCGAACTGGTGATTGCTGATGTTTCCAACTGGGCAGCTCTTGGTCTGATTGCAATGATCAGCGCGCAAATGCAGCGAGATCTATTGACCATGTTAGATGCTCGTCAAGTTCTGGAGTACTTATCGGATCGCGGCAGCGTGGATGGTGTCACGCGGGAAAATACGTTAACCGAAGACGGTCTTCCTGTAGAGGATGGCCTTGAACTTCAGCGCCGCCTTAGAGTCCTAATTGAACCAGCTTTACTTGGTAAAGCAAGAGGTCACGATGCGCATTCGTAATTTAGAAACGTTCGTCAAGGTAGCCGAGCTAAATAGTTTTCATGCCGCGGCGAAAGCATTGAGTACCACTCAACCAGCGATTAGTGCGCGTATTGCTGCATTGGAGTCCGAGTTGAATGTTAGTTTATTTCGACGAGATAAAGGCGGCACACAGTTAACCAGTCGCGGTCGCCAGTTGTTGCCATTTGCACAAAAAATGATGCGCATAGCTGAAGAAATGAAATCGCAGCTAAACCAAGACTTGTTGGATGTAGACACAGTCCGTATAGGAATTGCTGATACACTTGCTGAACTATGGGTAGCGCCTCTACTTAAACAGTGGCGTTTGGACTTTCCTCATATCCAGTTTGAAGTGGTAGTTGATCTTAGTGATCACTTAGAGAAACAAATAGAGCAACATCAATTGGATATGGTGTTTATGGTATCTCAACCTAGTAATGCCAGTTTGATGACCGAATACTTATGTAGTTTACACCAGCAATGGATAGCATCTGATGAAGTAATAGAGCAGCAAAACTGGCAAAATAGAATACTCGATTTGCAGCAGTTAGCCACTTGCTCAGTACTCAGTTTCCCAAAGCATACCCAGCCATGGCGAGATCTAGAGAGGTTATTCGCAGTTTTAGGGGAAGCCAAACCTATGTTGCATACTTGTAGTTCAGTGAATCATTTAATGAACTTAACTCAGCAGGGTCTTGGTATCTCTTTATTGCCAGAGCCTCTAGCATTAAAGCTGGTAAAAGAGAAAGGTGTGCGCATTTTACAAACAGAAGCAAGTTTACAACCATCTGTTTTAAATTTTTGTAGCGGTTGGCGCTCTGACGATGAGCGTCTATTACCTAAATTATTGGCTGCTAGTGCAAAAGAAGTTGTTACACAGCAGGGCAAAGTTAAAACAGCTAATGTACGCAAGGTGAAGTACGTAGGCTAATGATTCTTGATTGCAGGATATAGTTATGAGTATTGTTTTTCTAAATAATGAATTCATGCCAATGGAAGAGGCAAAAATATCGCCAATGGATCGGGGTTTTCTTTTTGGTGATGGTATTTATGAAGTGATTCCATCATATGATGGTAAGTTGGTAGGTTTCGGGCCGCATATTGATCGAATGAATCAGGGTCTCGAAATGATCGGCATACAATTTAATTGGAGTCATGAACAGTGGCAATCCATTTGCCAACAATTAATTGAAAAAAATGGGAACGGCAATCTCGGTTTGTATTTGCATGTAAGTCGAGGTGCCGATGAAAAACGTTTCCATGCCTACCCTGATAATGTTGAACCGACTGTGTATGCATTTGCATTTGATATTCCTGCCGCTAATATTCCTGATAAATCCAAGGTCAAAGGTTATAGAGTTGCAACCACTCAAGACTTACGCTGGCAGCGGTGCAATATAAAATCGACTGCATTGCTTGGTAATGTGATGCACTTTCAACACGGTCATGGCCAAGGATATAACGAAACAATTTTGTTTAATGCCGAAAATAATCTGACGGAAGGCAGCGCTTGTAATGCGTATATTGTCAAAGACGGTGTTGTGATCACGCCTCCTTTGGATCACCAATTACTACCGGGTATTACCCGTCATATGTTGCTAGATATTTTGCGAAAACATAGCGATATAAAAATTGAAGAGCGCAATGTCAGTATGGAAGAGGTTATGTCTGCTGACGAGGTTTGGTTAACGAGTTCCAGTAAAGAGATTGCACCCGTGATCGAAATTGATGGTAAACCCGTTGGGAACGGAGAAATCGGTGACACTTGGCTAGCAGCACAAACCCTATATACGCAGCATAAACACGATTATTAGTAGAGACAGTTGTTATGAGTCGACCTACTCAAGCGATTATTGACCTAGAAGCGCTGCGTTCGAACTATCGCCTAGCGGATTCTCTTGCCCCACAATCGCAATCAATCGCGGTAGTAAAGGCGAATGCATATGGGCATGGTGCCGTGCCCTGTGCAAAAGCACTTGAGCCGATTGTTCCAGCTTTTGCTGTAGCCAGTATTGATGAGGCTATTGAGTTACGCGAAGGGGGTATCAGGAAACCGATACTTTTATTAGAGGGGCCGTTTAGTTTTGGTGAGGTGCAAATTGCTAGCGAGCATGAATTCTGGTTGATGATTGAAAACCACAATCATTTAGCGTTTATTGAACAATGCGAGCATAAAAAACTTATTTGTAAGCCTCTAAAGTGCTGGTTGAAAATGGATTCAGGTATGCACCGTTTAGGTTTCATGCCGTTTGAAATTGCCGCTATTTATCAAAAGCTAAAAAGCACTTCTATTGTTCACGACGAGATCGTCGTTGCTACTCATTTTGCTACGGCAGATGTTGAAGGCGATGCCTTCGTTAAAGAACAAATCGATTGTTTTAATGAGGCTATATCTGGCTTGGGATGTCTCACTAGCTTATGTAATAGCGCAGGTGTAATGGCTTGGCCGCAAGCCCATGGCAGTTGGAATCGACCAGGCTTCATGTTGTACGGTGCAAGCCCTTTTGAGTTACCGCAACACAATGATAAAACTCTGCAATCGGTTATGACTTTGCAATCAAAAGTGATCAGTGTACGAAATGTAAAAAAAGGAGAGGCTGTTGGCTACGGCAAAACATGGATAGCTCAGCGAGATAGTCGTATTGCCACCGTTACTGTTGGCTATGGAGATGGCTACCCAAGGCATGCAAAAAATGGTACTCCAATTTTAGTAAACAATCAGCGTTGCAAATTGGCTGGCCGCGTCAGTATGGATATGATTACTGTAGATGTAACCGATGTAGGGTCTGTCAATATCGGTGATGACGTGATTTGTTGGGGTAAAGACTTGCCTATCAATGAAGTCGCTCACTATAGTGGTACTATTGGCTATGAGCTTATGACGAGAATGCCTTTGCGGCCATCGCGTATTTATATAAACGCTTAAGCTTTTTTTGAGTCTACTTGCTTGCGTTTAGCGCTAACACGCTGTTCGAGGATGGCTTCTGCGCTATAACGTAAAAATGCCAGATCTGTATCAGATAATAACTCTAAGTTTAATCCTTTAAAGTTTTTTTGGTTCCGTTGGTAATTGACCAAGCATGCTTTATGTACGGCTTTACCTTCCACAATGGAAACCAAGCGTTTATCTAAGAATACGGTTCGTGAACATATAAAGCATCTCATAGTCGCTACGATATGCTCACGAGATCGTGTGTGCAAATAGCTGTGGGTAACAAATTGTTTTTATTGTTTGAGCTTTGTATCTTGGTCGTTTGATTGTGAAAGGGGATCGTCGCGTTTATGTCTTATTTCGTTCAGGATGACTTGTTCTAAAATCTCAACTTCGGTTTCGTCCCCTTTCTGAAAGGCGCTTGGTAACAACTCAATACCATAGCGTCGACCTAGCGCACACAAGGCCGGAAAAGTAATGACACTTCCGGGTGTTAGTGCTATGAGAAATAATCCCGCCATTTTATGAACGTCTTTTAGTTGCTCTAATGCGGCTTTAATCTCTGCTTCATCGGGACGTCGACCTTGTGGAAGCTTTTGTGTCAGCAACTGGAAAAAGGTCTGCATCATTTCTTGGGTTTCACGCTTCTCCTGCCTAAGGTTTCCCAGCAGTCGGCTGGCTGTTGCAAGATAGCGGGCCTGTGCATCTAAATAGCGTTTTACCACCATTAAGAATGACCTCTAGACTTGTAAGGATTGGGTTGTTCAGGGTCTTTTTGTGTTTTAAAGCGTTTGTGCAACCACAAATACTGAGCTGGGTAGCGGCGAATTACCGTTTCTAACCATACATTGTAGTTGCTAGCGTCGGCCTCTTCGCTGCCAGTTTTAGGCAAGGGCGGATAAAACTCAAGCGTAAATATTTGCCCTTTTCCGCTACGATGATAACTGTAAGGAATGATCTGGGCATCACCGCTGTCACTTAAAAATGTTAATCCTGTGACTGTCGCTGCGTCACGTCCAAACAAGGGTGCAAAAACTGAATGTCGCCGTCCATAATCTTGATCTGGTGCATACCAAAGAATTTCACCTCGCTTCAAACAGCTAATAAAACCTTTAACGTCTTTTTTATGGTACGCATTATCGACAAAACGATAGCGACCGCGCATCATCACTGCGTTCATTAGTTTATTGTCTAATGGTCGATAGGTTACATTTAGTGGGCAAACTAAACTGGTTAGTGCGCCTGCTAAATCTAAGATGCTGAAATGTGCGCCTGCGAGTATGACGCCTTGCCCTTTTTGCTGGGCGGCATCCAAGTGCTCTTTACCTTTAATGATGATGTCAGGTTTGAAGCGGCGGTAGTCACGAAACCAAGCGGTACCGCTATCCAAATAACCTTGCATGTTTTCATGAAAGGTTTGCTTAACCAGTGCTGTCTTTTCCACACTGGATAATTCTGGAAAGCAAAGATCAATATTGACTTCAGCAATGTGGCGACGACTTTTTGCTAGGTTGTAGGTAAGCCAAGCCAAGCCTTGGCTTATTCTCCATTGCACTGCAAAGGGAAATAGACTGGCAAACCATAGAAAACCAATGAACGCCCAAACTCCCCAATACTTTGGGTGCAGGTATTCGGTTTTTAGCAGTCTCACATCTTCGATGCGATTTAATTGCTTACCCATTTTGTTATTATTTTCCGTGCTGCTTGATGCTGTTGATAATATTCGTTGTACTGCAACCCTCTTCAAAGTTCAGTACTTTCACTTCACCGCCATTAGAAATGACCTCTTGCCCGCCAGCGATATCTTCAATTTTATAGTCACCGCCTTTCACTAGAATGTCAGGTAACAGGTTGGCGATTAATCGCTGAGGTGTATCTTCGGAGAAAGCTACAACGTAGTCCACACTAGATAAGCCAGCCAATACATCCATACGATGCTCAGTTGAGTTAATTGGACGATCAGGACCTTTTAGGCGACGCACCGAATCATCGGTGTTCACAGCGACAATAAGTTTATCACCTAATGCTTTTGCCGCTTTTAAGTAACTTACGTGGCCAGGGTGCAGAATATCAAAACAGCCATTGGTCATAACCAAGGTTTCACCTTCAGCTTTAGCTGAGAGTATGATTTGTTTTAATTGTTCCTCATCAACAATACCGTCATGGGCGACTGCGTCGGCTTTTGCGGCCTGACGAAGTTCGGCGACGCTGACCGTTGCTGTTCCTAACTTAGCCACTACAAGGGCGGCGGCAGTATTGGCAAGGGCGGTGGCTTGTGTATAGCTTTGTCCTGCCGCTAATGCACTGGCCAAAACGCTGATGACGGTATCTCCGGCACCTGTGACGTCATATACTTCTTGTGCAGTGGCGGCCAGGTGAACCGGTTGTTGATTCTTTTGAAACAGCGTCATGCCTTTTTCACTGCGGGTTACCAATAGGGCTTGTAAGTTAAGTTCTTCGAGTAATGCAAAACCTTTGGATACGACATCTGCTTCGTCTTTGCACGTACCGACGACACCCTCAAACTCGGACATGTTCGGTGTAATCAAACTGGCGCCTCGATATTTTGAAAAATCGGTTCCTTTTGGATCAACTAATACGGTTTTTCCTGCATTTCTACCTAGTTCGATAAAGGCCTCCACATTATGCAGAGCCCCTTTACCATAATCACTTAAGATGATGACATCATATTCAGGTAATAGAGTTTGATATTGCTCTAGCATGTCGCCGTTATCGACCTCGCCAAAGCTCTCCTCGAAGTCCAATCGAATCAGTTGCTGATGGCGACTTAATACCCGCAATTTGGTGATGGTGGGGTGGCTATCGATATAACTAAATTGTGTTTGAATATGATTATGTTGCAATGACTCAACTAGAGCTTTGGCATTATTGTCGTTTCCGACTAAGCCAATGAGGCCCGCATAAGCATTAAGACTTGCGATATTGAGAGCAACATTACCCGCTCCGCCGGCGCGATCCTCAATATCCGTTACTTTTACCACGGGCACTGGCGCCTCGGGACTAATGCGAGATGTGGGGCCGCTCCAATAGCGGTCAAGCATTACATCACCAACTACCAAAACTTTTGCTTGATCAAATTGTGGAATGGATAACGTCATTTATACAACCGGTAACAAACTCGAAAGAGCTCTTATAGTACCATGACGAGCCATAGCTGGCAGTAAACCCTGAGTCACAAATTGTGTTACTCGGAGGTAAATGCCGAGCAAATACGTCCCTTAATGTTAGAATGCTCCTTTTTATTTATATTCAAGAGTTCCATGGCCAGATTTTTCTACACCGCTTTGTTTATTTTAATATTGCCTGCGATCTTAGTCCGTTTGTGGTTGCGCGGGCGACAGGCTCCTGCCTACCGACAGCGTTGGCTTGAGCGATTTGGTTTAGTCAGTCTCGGTAGCAATGCGCAACATGGAATTTGGTTTCATACCGTTAGCGTAGGTGAATTCATCGCGGCGACGCCTGTTATTAAAGCTGTAATGGATCGCTATCCAGATCTACCCATAGTCATAACAACGACTACACCAACGGGCAGCGAGCAGGTTCAAAGTCGTTTTGCGGACGTTATGGGAAAACGCGTTTTTCATTGTTATTTGCCTTATGACATACCACTTCTATTAGGCGCATTTCTAAAGCGCCTGAAGCCACGGCAGCTGGTTATTTTGGAAACCGAGCTTTGGCCCAATTTATTGCATTGTGCGAAGAGTAAAAATTGCAACGTACTCGTTGTTAATGCCCGCTTGAGTGAGAAAAGTGCGAAGGGGTACAGCAAGTTTCCGAATTTAACGCGGCAAATGCTCAATAATATTGATCGTTTAGCCGTGCAAAATGATAAGGATGCTCAACGTTTTAAGCAGTTGGGCATGCCAGCTGAAAAAATGCATGTTACTGGAAGTATTAAATTCGATCTGGATGTGGATATGAGCATCATCGAGCAAGGTGAACAGCTGCGCGCCCAATGGGGAGAAACGCGCCCGGTGATCTGTGTTGCCAGTACTCACCAAGGGGAAGATGAAATTGCCCTAGACGCCTTTGTCCAGTTGAAGAAAAAACTATTAGACCCTTTATTAATACTTGTGCCTCGTCATCCAGAACGCTTTAATAATGTTGCTGAATCAATAAATAACAGGGAATTGAATTTACAGCGTCGTACCCAAGGCATGGCCGGTTTAGAAACACATGTCATGCTGGTGGATACCATGGGTGAGCTATTGCTATTCTTGGCTGCCAGTGACGTTTGTGTCATGGGAGGCAGTTTTGTTGAAAATGGAGGTCATAATCCATTGGAACCTGCGGCGTTATCTGTTCCCGTTATCATGGGCCCTAGCCAATTTAACTTTGCAGTCATATGTGAGCAGCTTCAGGCGGCAGGTGGATTGCAAACCGTATCAGAGCAAGACTTGCCTCAACAACTCTTGTCTTTGCTGGAATCTAAGCAGCTTCGTTTGGATATGGGGAAACAAGCAATGGCTGTAGTTGAGGCCAACAAAGGGGCCAAGCAGGAAGTGCTGGCACTCATTCAAGAACAGTTTAATGGAGAAGGCTGAGGCGTTTAGTAGCCCTTAACACTGTAATCGATTTCAAAATCAATGTGTTCAACACGACTGACCCCCGTCTTAATGGAGCCGTCGTCATGAAGCTCCATCCAGCGGTAGCCGGGGCCACAAGTATCTACATCGAAATCTTCAGATTCTGGGGTAAATTGCACACAGGTTGAAGGAGTTGAAATAAAGCGAACACCATTAATGAGCTGGTCGCTGTCCTGGTGAACATGCCCCCAAAGCACCACCTTTACATTGTCATACTGATCAATGATGTCACGAAATGCTTGGCTATTACGTATTTGCTGAGTATCTAGCCAATCACACTCCATGGCGATAGGGTGATGGTGCATTGTTACCAGGGTTGGGCTTCCAGAGTCCGCGTCGAGTGCATCGCGCAAAAGTTGCAGTTGAGATTCAGAAAAATTACCACCCACGGCCCCTGGTACTTGGCTGTCGAGCATGATTATTTGCCAAGCACCAGCGCGAAATACTGGTTTCATCTCTACTTCTTCACTGGCCACTTGGACCATATTAGGGCGATGATCATGATTGCCTGGAATCCAGTGCTGCGGTTTGCCATCTTTGGCTAGTGTGTTCTTTAGGTGTTGGTAGCTTTCTACGGTGCCGTCTTGGCTTAAGTCACCGGTGCACAAATAGAAATCATAATCACAGTGCTCGTCTCTTAGTTTTTCCAATACGGCGTCAAGGCTGTACTGTGTATCCATACCCAGTAGTTTGCCTGGTTTGGTACTGAAAAGGTGGCTATCAGTGATTTGAATAAATTTCTGCATGCTGCTGTTCTTCCTAACCCGTCCGTGGGCGAAGTAATCGCCTATTTACTTGGTAACCCCTATGATAACTGAAACTGGGTTACAAATTCTAAATTGGCACTATATAAGTAACAGCTTAGTCAGTTCTAGGGCTCGAGTCACATTTTGACGTTATTTGGCACGAAATCGAGGCTAATATCAGCTTCTCCATGTTGCAAACAATGTTCTAGCCATTCACCCAAGAACTCGTTGATCTGCTGTTTTTCATTTGGGTGGTGCATGAACTCATTGGGATAGTGATAAACGCCATTAAATTTGTGGTAATTGTCATAGCGCACGACCTCGGCCATATGCACATCATCATAGAGGCGCACCTCCATGGAAGGGGACCGTAAGAAGTTATGCAGAGCTGACGTTTGCTTTACTTCGATCGTTAGAGTGTACTTAAAGGATTCAGTTACGGTGAACACTATTTGAGTTTCGTGCTTAGGACCACCGACAAGTTTCACTTTACGTCCCTTGCCACTCTGCATATCCGGCAATAGTCGTAGCAGGCGTAAGTAGTTAGCCTCGCAAATGCTGGCCATACTGGTTAGATCTGGGACATAGTGTTTTGGGTGAACCTTGGCCAACTTAAAGCGTTCCCTTTATCATTTGAAGCTCCAGCCACTGCAGTGCAATGACGGTCGCTGCGTTATTGATTCGTCCATCCCTTACGCAGGCAAACGCTTCTTGGGTTGGTATCTTGTGGATTTTTATGTCTTCTGCTTCGCTATCAAGGCCATGAATACCCTCGATGGTGTCTGCATCTACTTGAGTGTAGAACATATGCATTTTTTCATCGGTACCGCCGGGACTGACTAGATATTGGCATATAGGGGTGAGTGCTTGAATATCGGCGCCGCTTTCCTCTTTGGCTTCACGTATAGCGACGGATTCAGGGGTTTCGCCTTTTTCGATCATACCTGCCACGACTTCGAATACCCAAGGACTGACTTCCTCGATAGCGCCAACACGAAACTGTTGAGTCAATACAATTTTATCTCTGATCGGATCATGCATTAGGACTCCAACTGCGGGGCCTCTATCAAAACGCTCTCGTAGAATTTCTTGGCTCCAACCACCTCTGAATAGTCTGTGCTTCAGAGTTAGCGTACTGACTTTAAAAAAGCCATCGAAGCTGGTTTCTTTCTTGATCTGTTGCCAGTCGTGGTGATGGAAGTCGGGCGATAAATTACTCATTCACGTCCTCAAAAAATTAACAGTGGTAATTGTAAAGAAGTGTTTGTATCGTAGGTGCAACAATATGTTACTTTAGGGGTTTCTAATATAGCCTTCCCGTCTGCGTCATATGTGGTTAGAATCCCTGCCTATTATTAATGCGACTCGCTTTTACAGGATGTGTCATGAAAAAACCAGTAAGTTTCCCGAAAACAGGCTTGATTAAAAGCCTGTTCGTCACTGTCGCGCTGTCCACCGGATCCATGGTGACACATGCTACAGATTTGAAAAACGTTTTTGAGCAAGCGCTTATGAACGATCCACAGCTCGCAGCGGAAATTGCGTCGGCCAATGCCAATGCGCAAAGTGAAGGCTTGGCTCGTCAAGCTGTGCTTCCGACTATTAACCTCACTGCGGAAACCGGCAATACAACGGTAGAAGTTAACGGTACTGATCGTGATGGGGATAGCACCAGTTATGGCATCCAGCTCAGTCAAACACTGATTGCGCCGGCTTCGTGGTATAGTTACGGTGCTGCCAGCGCAACCACTGATCAAGCTGAGCTAGAATTACGTAAAGCGGAGCAGAGTTTGGTCGTTCGCATATCTGAAGCCTATTTCGATGTGTTGCGTGCCAATGCAAGTTTAGCCGCGGCTAAAGCCCAAGAAGCTGCTGTAAAACGTCAGCTTGAGCAAACTCAGCAGCGTTTTAAGGTTGGCTTGATTGCGATCACAGAGGTTCATGAAGCTCAGGCTATTTACGATAGTGCCACCGTTGAGCTTATTGCTGCGGAGAGTCAATTAGATATCGCTTATGAATCCTTGGCATTGTTAACGGGTGAGCGTTATGACCGCATCAGCACCCTGCAAGATCAATTGCCATTAACAGGTCCAGTACCGCAAGATCGCACCCATTGGGAGCAAAAAGCGCTGGGCCAAAACTTGGATGTATTGATTGCACAAAAGGCCCAATTGGCGGCAGAGCGCAATCACAAATCGAAAATCTCTGAACATGGTCCAAGTGTTAACTTGGTTGGATCGTATCAGGTGGAAAACAGTGATTTGAGTCAAAGTGCGCCCGGTGAGGATGTGACGTCTACCTATGTGGGTGTGCAGCTCGAAATGCCATTGTTTGCAGGCGGCGCGACTTGGGCAGGTCAGAAACAAGCCTACTACCAGCGTCAGGCAGCAGAAAAAAGTCTTGAGGCAGCAGAGCGCGGGGCTAGCCTAACTATTCGCTCCTTGTATCGCCAACTTGAAGCGGATGTGGCACGTATCAAAGCTCGTAAGCAAGCTCAAACTAGTGCGCAGAGCGCTATGGAAGCCACGCAAACAGGCTATGAAGTGGGTACGCGTAATATTGTTGAAGTGTTGCAGGCTCAGCTAGCGGTATTCAGTGCCCAGCGAGATTATGAATTCGCACGATATGACTACGTATTGGATTTATTGAAATTCCGTCAGGCGGCAGGTCAGTTGTCTGCGACAGACATCGAAGAAGTAAACGGCTGGCTACAAAAATAAGCTAGCCTTGCCGCGAGAAAAAGCCTTTGCCTCGGCAAAGGCTTTTTTGTTTTTGTATTACTTTAAGTTATACCGCTTCAGTAGCTTGTTAAAAGTTCCATTGACTCTGATCTCTTCTAAACCTTTGTTAAAAGCATCGATTAGTTCTTTGCTTCGTGTATTGGTAAGGCCGCTGGTTACGTGTAAATTGTTTTCAGAAAGATTAAATTCGTTAAGCTCTTTTGTAGTTTTGACCCTCTAATCATAGTTCATATTTATTGCTGTACCAGCAATCCAACACACACCGGCTTGCGCAGTCGATCCAGAGCACAGTATGCTAGTGCAGTTATTACGAATTGGGAAAGTGCTTGCCTATGATTCCTGAGCAGTTGCGTTGCTTATATTTGCATGGCTTTAAAAGTGGACCGCAATCGTCGAAGGCCCAGCAAACACAGATGTTTTTTGAAGATCACCAAAACCAGCAAAATTTGCATATTCCTCAATTGTCACCTGCACCGCAAGCGGCTATGGATCAAGCCCAATTTATTTACGAGCAATTGTTAGATGAAGTAGGGCCAGCATCGACATTGGTTATTGGTAGTAGTTTAGGAGGGTATTTTGCTAGTTATTTGGTGGAGCGCTTTGGAGGGCGTTGCGTGCTGATTAACCCAGCGGTCAAGCCTTATGAGCTACTCAGAGACTATCTAGGAGAGAATGAAAACCTGTACAATGGCGAGCGTTTCGTCGTTACAGAAGACTATATGGATGAGCTAAAGGCCTTGGATACCCCAGCTCTAGCTCAGCCTCAGCGTCATTTCCTCATGGTACAGACCCATGACGAAACACTGGATTATCGTCTAGCATGTGATAAATATCGCAATGGTCCTTGCATAATAGAATATGGAGGTGACCATAGTTACAGTAATTTCCAACAGCGTTTACCAGCTGTAATGAATTTTATGCAAATGCCCTATTAGCCATGATGAGCGTTGCATTGAGAAATAACTATAAAATGACTGTCAGCATTATTAAGAGTTTGTGATTAATGAGTAATTACACTGCACAATCTATTGAAGTATTAAGTGGTCTAGACCCAGTACGTAAACGTCCGGGTATGTATACGGAAACCACTCGACCCAACCACCTTGCCCAAGAAGTGATTGATAATTCTGTGGACGAGGCATTGGCAGGTCATTGTAACCATATCACTATCGAGTTATTTGCCGATCAGTCTCTGGCTGTTACCGATAATGGTCGAGGTATGCCCACGGATATTCATCCTGAGCACGGCGTGAGTGGCGTTGAGCTGATTCTAACTAAGCTCCACGCAGGTGGTAAGTTTAGTAACGATAATTATCAATTCAGTGGTGGTTTGCACGGTGTAGGTGTGTCCGTTGTAAATGCGTTGTCAAAAGCATTAGAAGTGACCATTCATCGCAACGGCGAGATTATGCGTATCGCTTTTCAAGACGGTGAGAAGGCCATTGATTTAGAAAAGATTGGCGAAACCAAACGTAAGAAAGACACAGGCACGACTGTCCGGTTCCTGCCTGATGCGAAGTATTTCGATAGTCATAAATTCAGCGTTCCTCGTTTAAAACATGTGCTTAGAGCCAAAGCTGTTTTGTGTCCAGGTTTGACCATTGAGTTTATTAATCATGGAAACAAGGACGACAATGAAAAATGGTTTTACGAAGATGGATTGATTGATTATTTAACCGAATCCACAAAGGGATATGAAACACTTCCGCAAGAACCGTTCGAAGGTTCTATGTCAGGCAATACTGAAGCCGTAGACTGGGCGGTACAATGGCTGCCTGAAGGTGGCGAGCAATTAATGGAAAGCTACGTTAATTTGATTCCAACTGCTCAAGGAGGTACACACGTTAATGGCTTGCGAACTGGTTTATTAGAGGCTCTTCGAGAATTTTGCGAGTTCCGTAACTTACTTCCGCGGGGAGTGAAACTCACACCTGATGATGTTTGGGATAAAGTTGCGTTTGTTTTGAGTGCTAAGTTAGCCGATCCACAATTTTCTGGGCAAACCAAAGAGCGCCTATCAAGTCGAGAAGCGGCTGCATTTGTTAGTGGTGTAGTAAAAGATAGTTTCAGCCTTTGGTTAAATGAACATTCATCTTTAGGTGAGCGCATTGCCGAGATGGTCATTAGCAATGCTCAGCGTCGAATGCGTAGTGCTAAAAAAGTGGTGCGTAAAAAAGTTACTCAAGGGCCTGCTTTGCCGGGTAAATTGGCCGACTGTGCAAGCAATGATCCCGCATATTCCGAATTATTTTTGGTGGAAGGTGATTCCGCTGGTGGTTCGGCAAAGCAAGCTCGTAGTCGAGATAACCAAGCGATTATGCCGCTACGCGGTAAAATTCTGAATAGCTGGGAAGTGGCTAGTACGGAAGTCTTGGCTAGCCAAGAAATTCACGACATATCAGTTGCTCTTGGTATGGATCCTGGAAGTGATGATTTAAGTAATCTGCGTTATGGAAAAATTTGTATTTTGGCGGATGCGGACAGTGATGGATTACATATCGCCACACTATTATGTGCGTTATTTGTTAAACATTTCCCAGCGTTGGTGCGAGCAGGTCATGTCTATGTGGCTATGCCGCCACTTTATCGAATTGATGTGGGTAAGGATGTTTATTACGCGCTTGATGAGGCGGAACGCGCTGGTGTTCTAGACCGCATCCAGGCGGAAAAGAAAAAAGGCAAGATTAACGTTCAGCGCTTTAAAGGTTTGGGTGAAATGAACCCATTGCAATTGCGCGAAACGACTATGGACCCAGACACTCGACGCCTAGTTCAGTTATCGATTGAAGAGGGTGATGATACGAACGAAATGATGGACCTTTTATTGGCCAAGAAACGCTCTGCCGACCGAAAAACTTGGTTGGAGTCCAAAGGCAACAAAGCAGACATTGAAATTTAAGAAATCATCGCAAAGATAAGGTGTAAGCAATCAATGTATTAGGCTGTTATGTTGAGAAGCTAATCTATAGCGCTGGTAAACAGCTGGTTCTTTAAGTAGTGAATGAACCTATCCAAGAGCAAAGGAGAGACAAAGATGAGAATAGCGAAGTTCTGTGTAGTCTTAAGTGCACTGTTGTTAACCATGGCTTGTGCTGAGCAGGAAGGTCCCGCAGAAAAAGCGGGTGCTCAAGTGGATCAGGCAATGAACGAAGCCAAGCAAACGGTCAAAGACGGTTCAGCGGCAGCTCAAGAGAAGGCTCAAGAGGCAATGGATGAAGCCAAAGAAATGGTAGAGGAAGCTACTGATAAAATAGAAGATAAAGCCGACACATTGAATAACTAAGTGCTTAAAAAGGCTCACATCTTCTTGGTGTTGGGCCTTTTTTATTAGCTCTCAGTTATCCATTCCTTCTGTGAAAGCCTCACCTGCTTGCAAAAGTGAGAAAAAATTTTTCTTTGTTGTTTCAAGTAAGGTAAATATTCAGGATGCCATTGCACTCCCAAAATAAAACTGGGTTCATGGGTTTCCACTGATTGAATGAAATTGTCATTATCACGGGCACTGACTTTCAATGGGTCCGCTACTTGCTTTATTGCCTGATGGTGCAATTGATTAATCATGATCGGCGAGCGCTTAGCCAACTGGGTTAACTGGGTGTCTTTTAAAAGGTGGGCCTGTTTATTCGGAAAAATCGTGCTGCGGTTGCGTGTACGACGGCGAAGAGGTCGAATATCTCCATAGAGATTGCCACCCAAAACCACGTTGATGAGCTGGGCCCCCCGACAAATTCCCATGATGGGAACGCGTGCAATTAATGCTTGTCGTACAACTTCCATTTCTAATGCATCTCGATGGCCATCATAATCTCCTTTGGCGTCACCGTCTTCACCATAGTGTTGTGGATCAATATCGTCACCGCCGCCAATGATGACGCCATGAATGGGTTCGTTGGGAAGTTCCTCTAGCTTTGTCACATACTGGCAGCGGACGCCACATAACATCAGGCTAAAGCGTGTTGCCCACCAACCTATTGGAAAGCGTTTTCTCGGTCCAGTAACAATGACTAAACAATGATCGCTCATACTATTTTCGCTTTGCTTAGTTCTTGGTCACAATAGTCCACCCACTTGTGATCAGCAAAGTGCCCCAGTCGCGATATTTCCTTTATATAATCTCTTCTAAATTGCTGAAGTAGCTCTGCATTGTGTGCTAATGCTTCGACGGCCAACCAGAGCCCCCATGGTTTGTGTAGCCCCCATTCTGGGTTGTCGATATCGCAGTTTGGTAATCGATAATGCAAAGTGGGTCGCGCATTAATTTTCTCATGGGGTAAAGTGCTGCGAATTCGAGTTTCATTTATATGAGTAAATAGAGGTAACAAATCCAAAGTACGATTACGCGTTGGGTTATCCAGTAGGTAGTCGTCCATTAACTGATTCATATCCGGTTTATAGTCACACGCTAAAACGCGAATAATATAATCATGAGGGAAATGCTTTATAAAGGGCGCGACTTTGCGAACCACATCGATGCGTTCTTTTGCGTATATCCAATCATAAAGGCATAAAAAGCTTTGCAGATAGCGAGTGATGGTCTGCGAAGAATGGTCAGGAAGTTCTGGGTTTAGATGCAGACCAAAAGCAAACTGAGTAGCATGGTAAGTGCCTTTAGCGCCGGCATTGCGTAACTCAGTGAATAACTTTTCTAAATCCGTCAGCTTTTTAATTTCTATCGGCGGGCAAACGATTTCCCACGGCACAATCCACTCTGCTGCTTGTTGAATCCATTTCATTGCTTGATCTGTGATCGCTTGGAATTCTGGATCAAAATTCAGGTCAATCTTTTGTAGCATTTGAGCGTCGAGCTCAAGCTTGAACTTACCGCTACGGGAATCAGTAATCTCATAGCAAAAGCTATGTCTATGCTCAATTTGACCGCCAAACAATGATTGAATGATAGACAAAATGGTGTCGGGTTGTAGACCCGCAAGTTCGATTTCGATGCCCACGCGCCTGGGCTTTTGTGCCTGAGTATAGAGGTGCTCAGGTAACCAGCGTTTGCTTGTCTGAGAGTCGCTCATGGATATCCCTTATAGGCGAAGCATTTATGCTTGTACGTATAAAGTAACATACTGGAGTACAAAAATAACAATCGGTTTTGCTCTTGTGCCCGTTACCTGCAGGCTTACAATCGTTGTAATGATGAGGGCTTTGATTATTAGAACTGGTGCAAGCAAAGTGATGCACGAAGCCTGCTAAATGTTGTTATACTGACCGCAAACGCGATATCGGTCCAAGAAGATTTATCACTGCTTGGGTAGAGAATTGGAGTAGAGAATAATATGAATGATATTGTGATCGGAGAAGATGGCGTAGAACGCCAGAGCCTGCGTGATTACACCGAGAATGCTTACCTGAATTATTCCATGTACGTCATCATGGATCGGGCGTTACCTCACATCGGTGACGGTTTGAAGCCTGTTCAGCGCCGTATTGTGTATGCCATGAGCGAACTCGGGCTGAAAGCAGGATCCAAGTATAAGAAGTCGGCTCGTACAGTGGGCGACGTTATTGGTAAGTTCCATCCTCATGGCGATAGTGCTTGTTATGAAGCCATGGTTCTAATGGCACAATCATTCTCTTATCGCTACCCATTGGTTGATGGTCAAGGTAACTGGGGTTCTCCGGATGATCCTAAATCCTTCGCTGCCATGCGTTATACCGAATCTAAACTTACCAAATATGCTGAGGTGCTGCTCTCTGAGTTAGGGCAGGGCACTGTCGATTGGCAGCCTAACTTTGACGGTACCATGGATGAGCCTTGCACATTGCCTTCTCGATTACCTAATGTGTTATTGAATGGTACTACTGGTATTGCCGTGGGGATGGCCACCGATATTCCTCAGCACAATCTCCGCGAAGTAGCCAACGCTTGTATTCACATGCTAGATAACCCAAAGGCCGATACGGAAGAGCTACTGCAGTATATACCTGGTCCTGATTTCCCCACCGATGCAGAAATCATTACACCAAAAGCCGATTTACAGAAAATGTATCACAGTGGTCGTGGCAGTGTGAAAATGCGTGCGGTCTATACCCGTGAAGACGGCGATATAGTGATAACGGCGTTGCCACATCAAGCCAGTGGCGCCAAAGTGCTTGAGCAAATTGCCGATCAAATGCAGAAGAAAAAGCTGCCGATGGTGAGTGATTTACGTGATGAGTCTGATCACGAAAATCCGACTCGTTTGGTGATCACACCTAAATCTAACCGTGTAGATGTGAATCAGTTGATGAGTCATTTGTTTGCAACTACGGATCTGGAAAAAAGCTATCGCGTAAATCTTAATATGATTGGTATTGATGGTCTGCCGCAAGTGAAAAGCTTGGATATGATCATCAAAGAGTGGCTGGAATATCGAATTACCACGGTGCGACGTCGTCTACAGCACCGCTTGGATAAAGTGCTTGCACGTTTGCATATTCTTGATGGTTTATTGGTTGCTTTCTTAAATATCGATGAAGTGATCGAAATCATTCGCCATGAAGATGAACCGAAGCAAGAACTGATTAAACGATTTGGTTTAAGTGATAAACAAGCAGAAGCCATTCTTGAATTGAAATTACGTCATCTCGCCAAGCTTGAAGAAATGAAAATCAAAGGTGAGCAAGATGAGTTAAGTAAAGAGCGCGATCAGTTAGAAAAAACTTTGGGTAGCGAACGTCGCTTGAAAACTTTGGTCAAAAAAGAAATCACGGCCGATGCAGAAACTTATGGTGATGATCGTCGTAGTCCAATTGTCAGTCGTGATGAAGCACAGGCGTTGTCTGAAATTGATTTGATGGGTGCCGATCCCGTTACGGTAGTGATGTCTGAAAAAGGTTGGATACGCGCAGCTAAAGGTCACGATGTCGATGGCACAGGCTTGCAATATAAGTCAGGCGACAAGTTCTTAATTCAAGCCAATGCAAAAACCAATCAGCAGGCTATCTTCTTGGATACAGGAGGTCGAGCCTATAGTGTGAATATTCATGGTCTACCAGGTGCTCGAGGTTATGGCGAACCTGTTACGGGTTCTATTAATCTTGCTTCTGGTCAAAAGATATCCACCATGGTAATTGGTCAACCTAAGGACCAATATCTCATGGCCAGTGAGGCGGGTTACGGCTTTATTACGCAATACGAAGACATGGTAAGCAAAAATAAAGCAGGTAAAGCTTTGCTGAATAAGCCAGACGATAAGGCAATTCATAGTCCCGTAAAAGTGTCTGATGTGGAACAGGATTGGGTGGTCGCGGTAAGTAACGAAGGTCGCTTATTGACGTTCCCTGTTGCGGATCTACCTGTAATGGCAAAAGGGAAGGGAAATAAAATCATTAACCTTGGTACTTCTGGAGACGAGGTATTGATTGGCATTTCGTTGATGAAGGAAGGCGATATGTTGATTGTCAATGCCGGTAAACGTCATGTGAAAATGAAATTTTCTGATTTAGAGCATTATCAAGGTGAGCGTGGGCGACGTGGTAATAAGCTACCCCGCGGATTCCAAAATGTCTCTTCAATTGAAGTCATTCGAAAAGACGATTAAAGAAATATATACGGGAGGCATAGCCTCCCATTAAGCAATGGGTTTGAGTATGAAGTTTTGGATATTAGTATTTTTCATTTTTAACTTAGCCGCCTGCCAGTTGGGAATAGAAGATGAAAACGAAGGGGAAGCGGAGGACATCGTTCGCTCTTATGATAATGAGATTGATGATTTCGACAACGACGACGAAACCTATAACTTTACTCTTACCGGAACCGGTAATATCTTAGATATGTATGATGATATCGAAGAAATGGTGATCAGCGGTGATTCAAATACGATCACCATTGTTGAGGATACTGAGTTAACGGAACTTACGATTACTGGCACGGGGAATACTGTAAAACTTGAACCCGGCATCACAACACGAATCATCACTATTAATATTTCTAATGAAAACAATACTGTATCTGTTTCTGAATATGTAAATGCGAATTATAATTCGCAAAACGGAAATACAGTTAATGGTAACCAAGTTTCAGCGCAATAAAGAAGTTCGCTCTCAATTAAATACACTCACAATGCATAAGACAGACCAAGTTCGTTAAAGTAATTAAGATTGGCGAACTTGGTGTAATTTAGAATTGACTAAGTCTTTTTTCTTATTTTTCTATGACAAATCCCTCAAACTTGGCGCATCCTGTGGAATTGTTTCTCTTCTGCTTTTATTCCTTATTGCTATACTCAAAGAGCCAATACAATAAAAATAAAAGGGACACCTCTACAAATCATTATCTAAATTTCTGAAGTACCTTGCAGTTTGCCAACGCAACCAGCAGTAAAGGTGTATTGACAATAAGGCTAGATTTTACGACTCGATTAGAGGCGTTCGAACGTTCATTGCGTGAGGGGATCAAGCCTGTGAGAATGGTGTATGCTGTACTCTTGTTATTGATTGCGCCATCGGCATTTGCCGAATGGGGACTCAATATGCCGGAAGGGGTAACTCGAATAAGCCAAAGTGTGCATGGTTTGCACATGACTATCTTCTATATTTGCTGCGTTATTGCAGTCATTGTCTTTGGGGTAATGCTTTACAGTATTATTTATCATCGCAAAAGCCGCGGTGCAAAAGCCGCTAATTTTCATGAAAGCACAACGGTCGAGATTATCTGGACCATCATTCCACTTCTTATTCTTATAGGTATGGCGGTACCGGCCACAAGTACATTGATAGATATGTACGATAGCAGCGAAGCAGAAGTGGATGTGCAAATTACAGGCTATCAGTGGAAATGGCGTTATACCTATTTAAATGATGATGTGGACTTCTTTTCGAATCTTTCCACACCTCAAGAACAAATCGAAAATCAGCAAGATAAATCAGAAAACTATTTGCTTGAAGTCGATAATCCACTGGTTCTTCCTGTTAATACAAAAGTCCGCTTCCTAATGACGGCTGAAGACGTTATCCACTCCTGGTGGGTACCTGAACTATCCGTTAAAAAAGATACCATCCCAGGTTTTATTAACGAAGCTTGGACGATTATTGATGAGCCAGGTGTTTATCGCGGTCAATGTACAGAGCTTTGTGGTGCTGGGCACGGATTCATGCCAATCGTTGTAAAAGCAATTCCTAAAGACGAATACCAAATGTGGATTACCGAGCAAGCCGCAATACAGAAAGCCGCTCGTGAAGTCCGTGATATGAGTTTTGACGAATTAATGGAACAAGGTAAAAAAGTATACGGTACCTACTGCGCTGCGTGTCACAAAGCAGATGGTTCAGGTATGCCTCCTGTTTTTCCTGCTCTTAAAGATAGCGCCATTGCAAAAGGCGATATCGTTAAACACATCGACATTGTCGTTAACGGTGCCAAGGGTACTGCGATGGCTGCATTCGGTGATCAACTAAGTGTGAGTGATATCGCCTCTGTTGTTACATATGAGCGTAACGCTTGGGGTAATGATATGGGTGATTCAGTATCACCAAAAGAAGTTAAAGAATTTAAAGAGAATAAATAGGGGGCGTTATGTCACAGGATCATCATCACGGCCCAGATAAAGGTTTTTTACGCTGGGTTTATACAACCAACCATAAAGACATTGGCACCATGTACATGCTGTTTGCCCTTGCTGCACTTTTGATTGGCGGCATTATGGCTTTTGTAATTCGTGCTGAGCTTTTTCAACCAGGTTTACAGCTGGTTGATCCAAACTTTTTCAATCAGATGACCACCATGCATGGTTTGATTATGGTATTTGGTGCCATCATGCCGGCGTTTGTTGGCTTGGCAAACTGGCTTGTACCCATGATGATTGGCGCGCCGGATATGGCATTGCCAAGGATCAATAACTGGTCTTTCTGGCTACTGCCGTTTGCCTTTGGTATGTTGTTGTTTACTTTATTTATGGAAGGCGGTGCACCCAACTTTGGTTGGACCTTCTATGCGCCGTTAAGTACTGATTACGCTCCACCTAGCGTTACCTTCTTTATCTTCGCAATTCACATGATGGGTATCAGTTCTATCATGGGTGCGGTAAACGTGATCGTTACGATTGTGAATATGCGTGCTCCGGGCATGACGTATATGAAGATGCCGTTATTCGTATGGACCTGGTTAATTACTGCATTCTTGTTGATCGCAGTTATGCCAGTACTTGCTGGTGTGGTAACCATGATGCTGATGGATATTCACTTCGGTACATCATTCTTCAATGCTGCCGGTGGTGGTGACCCTGTTATGTTCCAGCATATTTTCTGGTTCTTTGGTCACCCAGAAGTATACATCATGATTCTTCCTGCCTTCGGTGTTGTTTCTCATATTATTTCTACGTTTAGTCGTAAGCCACTATTCGGTTATACCTCCATGGTTTGGGCGACAGCGTCGATTGCTATCTTGAGCTTCATCGTTTGGGCACACCATATGTTTACCGTTGGCTTGCCTTTGGTGGGTGAGCTGTTCTTCATGTACAGCACGATGCTGATCGCGGTACCGACTGGGGTAAAAGTCTTTAACTGGGTCACGACGATGTTTAAAGGCTCAATGACTTTTGAAACGCCCATGCTGTTTGCGATTGCGTTTGTAGTGTTATTTACCATAGGTGGTTTGTCGGGTTTGATGCTGGCCATCGCACCAGCGGATTTCCAATACCATGATACTTATTTTGTGGTGGCCCACTTCCATTATGTTCTGGTGCCAGGTGCATTATTCAGCATTATGGCTGCCGTCTACTATTGGCTACCTAAATGGTGTGGCCGCATGTATAACGAAGCTCTCGGTAAATGGCATTTCTGGATGAGCTTCATTGGCGTTAACATCACGTTCTTCCCAATGCACTTTGTCGGCTTAGCAGGTATGCCGCGTCGTATTCCAGACTATGCATTGCAGTTTGCGGACTTCAACGCGATTGTCAGTGTAGGTGCCTTTATCTTTGGTTTAAGCCAACTATTCTTAATCGTGAATCTCTACAAAACGGTGATTCTCAAACAAGGTGAAAAAGCGACGGATAAGGTTTGGGAACAACCTGAAGGTCTGGAATGGGAAATTCCGAGCCCTGCGCCATATCATTCGTTTACCGAACCACCGGTTGTGAAGTAGGAGTAAGCCAATGAATAAATTGTCTGCTTGGAAGTTAGCCCTTGTTCCTATTGCCATGTTTGGTTTTGGATTCGCTCTAGTGCCGCTTTATGACATATTTTGTGAAGTGACTGGATTGAACGGCAAGAACTTTCAAGTGGGACAAGAATCGGCTGAAGTAGATACTAGTGTTATTAAACACGCCAAATTGCAATTTTTGGCAGATCCTAACAGTCGTGATCAATGGCAGTTCAAGCCAGAGCATAAGTCCCTGCAGTTAACCTCTGGCGACATGATTTTAACCTACTACGAGTTAACCAACCCGACGGATGAAACCGTCACTGTGCAAGCCGTACCCAGTGTGGCTCCAGGTGAGTGGGCCGAGTATTTGGTCAAAATCGAATGTTTTTGTTTTAACCAGCAAGTGATCGAACCAGGGGCAACCGTTAAGTTGCCCCTACAGGTTACCCTTAGCGCCAAAGCGCCTGAAGACGTTAATCACTTGTCTCTTTCATACAGAATATATCGCAGTTAAGCGCGGAGGTGCTCAATGGATACACCTAGATATTATGTCCCTGCACGCAGTCATTGGCCTATTTTTGGGGCAATAGCAGTCTTTTTAACAATCTTTTCAATGGCTCAGATTATTCACCAATCGAGTCAAGGGCAGGTAGGAGCATTGCCAGTGATATTGGCAGTGGTGGCTGCTTTTTTAATGCTGTATATGTTGTTTGGCTGGTTTGGAGAAGTAGTAAGTGAAGGTTTACGCGGTCTCAATAGTGAGCAGTTGAAACGCTCTTTCCGAATCAGTATGGGCTGGTTTATTTTCTCTGAAGTGATGTTCTTTGCTGCTTTCTTTGGTGCCCTATTTTATGCACGTGTTTTGTCTGTGCCTTGGTTAGGGGGAGAAGGGGATAAAGGCGTGAGTAACATGCTATGGGAAGGTTTTGTCGCCCATTGGCCGTTGTTGAAAACGCCGGATATGAGCCTTTTCCCTGGCGCTATGTCAACGATTGAAGCGTGGAAATTGCCGTTCTTCAATACTGTTTTATTAGTTGTTTCGAGTTTAACACTCACGCTTTCCCACCATGCTCTGCGTGCAAAAGATAAGAAAGGCACTCTATTATGGTTAGGCATTACGTTGGCATTGGGTGTTGCTTTCATGTGCGTGCAAATTTACGAATATGGTCACGCATACGGAGATCTTAATCTAACGTTGGAAAGTGGCATTTATGGTTCTACCTTCTTTATGTTGACTGGCTTTCACGGTCTGCATGTGACTCTCGGCGGCATCATGCTATTTGTCATGTATTGGCGTGTAAAAGCAGACCACTTTACGCCTGACGATCACTTTGGGTTTGAAGCGGCAGCTTGGTATTGGCACTTTGTAGACGTAGTGTGGTTGTTATTATTTACTTTTGTTTACGTCATATAATATAGAAAATTAACCGTGTCGGATGTACATCAGTATGGCGATTGAAATAAGCGCCATTGCAGCGAAAAAGACACGGTATTTTAGCGATTGGTATGTTTTCACCGAGCTATTTTTTGATGTAACTAGGTGATACATACCAATAAACAGCGCAACGATGCTGCACAATAAGAATAATAAAATAATGAGTTCAAGCATGGTTATTTCCTTTCGGGAAAAACAGTTATCTTTCCGGCCAGTGTATACCCTAATTATGCTAGTAGGTATTGGTATTTGCTTGTGGGCTGCTCAATGGCAGTATTTCAAAGCACAGGCATATCAACAACCAGTGATTCCCAGTATCCAATTAACGGGTGAATTTTTTAACGAAACAACCCGCTTCTTGGATAATCAAACATTGAATGGCGATGTGGGTTATGGTGTTCTCACTGTTTTTAAATCAGGAAAACAATTCTATTTAATTAATAGAGGCTTCTATGAATATCAGGACCGGTATTCGATGCCTGATATTAGCCCTGTCAATGGAGTCGTAACACTTCGAGGAAAGCTAACCACACCGGCTCAACCTCTAGTATTGGATACGACGGTAAGTGACCCAATAAAAAAACGAATTCAAAGTATTAATGTTAAAACTTTGTCTAATGAGCTAGGTATCTTGATTAGCCATTATATTGTGCAGTCAGAAGGGAAGGGATTATTAACGCCGCTTCCTGTTCGTGATCCGTATTTAAGTGAACACAAACATCTCGGTTACGCGTTGCAATGGCTGTTACTTGCAATCGCTGGCTTTGTGATTCTGTTGTTCGCAAGTATCAATAAGAAAAATAAAAAGGAAGTATAATGAAAAAGCGGTTACCTCTCCTCATTATGTTTTTCGTTTTAGCTGCGCCCTTTGCTGCTTCGGTTGTGATTTTAGATGATCGTGCCGGGCTGCATCCATCCAATTCGGATACACGAGCCAAAGGCAATTGGTTGAGCGAAAGCCATTTTGTTACACCTTCGCAAAATAACCATTGGAAATTACTTTGGCGGAAACAGGACTGTCAACCCAATTGTGACGATTTTGTTAACCTAATGCGCCGATTAAAAATGGCGACAGGTAAATATCAAGATAGTGTCGAGCTAGAAAGCCTGCCAAGCGATATTCTAAAGCAAAAATCACAAGGAATTTTTATTGCTGATCCCAAGGGACTTTTACTTCTATCCTACTCGGCTGATGACGATGGTGCCTATAAGGCGTTAAAGGATATTAAAGTTCTAATGAAACACAGCGGGGTATAGGGAAGTGAATATGCGCCGTTTTGCACTAATGAATATATTGCTCGCATTGGTCGTTATTACGCTAGGAGCACTCACACGATTAATGGATGCCGGTTTGGGTTGCCCCGACTGGCCAGCTTGCTATGGTCATTTTATTCCCAAGCATAATGAAGCAGCCATGGGTTTTACTTTGTGGGAATTTGATTCAGTAAAAGCTTGGATGGAAATGATTCACCGCTATGCGGCGTCTATCTTAGGACTCACAATTATTATTCAAGCGATCCTATTGTTTCCACGCTATTTAGGAACTGTGCGTTGGCTTGCTGTGTTTTTAGTGGGCTGGGTCATTCTTCAAGGTATGTTTGGTATGTGGACCGTTACTTGGCGCTTATGGCCACCAGTCGTAAGTGCTCATCTTTTGGGTGGTGCTATTACATTAGGCGCTCAGTTTTTAATTTGGCGAAGCATCACCAGTAACCGTGATCCAAACTGGTTTAGCCCATGGAGTGCATTCGCGCTTGTTGTATTTTTGCAAATGGCATTGGGAGCTTGGACCTCATCTCAGTATGCGGGATTGGCTTGCCCAGACTTTCCAACTTGTCAGGGACAATGGTGGATTGAAATTGACGAAGGTGTTTTACATGCACCAAAAGTGGAAGGTGATGAATACCTAGGCGGCATTCTTCCCATGCAAGACCGTATGGCGATTCAGTGGCTACATCGATTAGGGGCAATAGCGGTATTAGTAATGTTCGCTTATTTGTGGTGGCGAGAATCACAGCATAAAAAGGCGCTAGCGTTCGTCAGCGTTTTCCTAGCGGTGCAAGTAGTTCTAGGGGTTTTGAACGCGGTTTTATTACTGCCGCTAAGTTTGGCGCTACTTCACAACACCTTTGCAATGCTGCTCTTGATCAGCGTATTAAACGGTTTTGTTTTCCGAACAGAAGAGAAAGACGAAGAAGTCATCGCAGAAGAAATGTTGGCATAACAATAATAAAGAATCAGTGGGGACTGCCATGGAAAAAGTATTAAAATTTGGCGAATTAAAAAACGCTTTTTCGTTAAAAGACTATTTCGCTATGACCAAATTCAAAGTGGTTTTGGTCATGTTGTTTACCGTTTTAGTGGGCTTTTTATTGGGTAGTGATACCAATATCAATTTATGGTTGATGACCTGTACGCTGCTTGGTGTAGCTGGGTGTGCTATGAGTGGCGCAGTGCTGAACCATTTAATTGATCGTTTTCGTGATCAGAAAATGCAGCGTACTAAGCGTCGCCCGGTAGCCAGCGGAAAAGTCAGTACTGAATCAGCCTTTGCGTTTAGCATGCTGCTTTTGACCGCTGGGGCAGGTCTATTGTTTTGGCAAGTGAATGCGCTTACCGCTTGGTTATCTATCGCTTCCATGTTTGCGTATGGTGTTATTTACAGTCTATGGCTAAAACCAGCGACGCCTCAAAACATTACAGTAGGAGGTTTGGCTGGAGCAATGCCGCCGTTACTGGGGCATGCTGCCATTGCAGGTCACGTCGCGCCGGAGGCTTTACTATGGGTATTGATTATTTTCACTTGGACGCCGCCGCATTTTTGGGCTCTAGCTATCTACAAGCGTGATGATTATGCCAAAGCTGACGTCCCCATGATGCCTGTTACTCACGGTATAGAGTTCACCGCATTCCAAGCATGGTTGTATTGTTTACTATTATGCGTAGTCAGTGTCATGCCTGTTTTAATTGGTTCTCAGGGGCTGATTTACTTAGTTATGGCCACGTATATCAACGCCAAATTCACGTGGCTGACCTATCGCATGTGGTGTGATCCTAGCAATACTCGAGCCCGAAAAACCTTTAGGTATTCCATTGTTTATATTATGTGGTTATTTGCAGCTTTGTTGTTGGATCATTATGTTCAGCTGATTGCTTTTTCATAGGCTTACAGCAATAGTGGTAAAGGTAACCAAAATCATACACAAGCAAGATTTAAAACGCCTTGCAAACTGATTAACAAGAGGATTCGGGAGTATTCAAGTAGTAACAAAAAAAGAGGGGCAAAAGTAGTAGACCCGCAAATATAACAAAAACGACCACACCATATTTTTTAAAGGGGACGGTTATGTATTTTCAACATATGTTTGGGCTGCTGTATCATCCAAAAGCCGAATGGGATTCCATAAAAAAGGAACAGCATTCACTCACTCACATTTATTTAACTCACCTAGCAATTCTTGCTTTAATTCCACCATTTGCCCTCCTAGTGGGGACAACACAGTTTGGTTGGAGCTTTATTGGTAAAGAGTTTTACTATCTGACATTCGAATCGGCATTGCCATTAGCAGTGGGATTTTATTTTGCATTGTTAGTGGGCATGTATTTAATGGCCTATTGCACTTACTGGATGGAGAAGACCTTCGGTGCTGATGCTAGTCTAGAGCGCTGCTTATTATTCACCACTTATACATCAACTCCGATGTTCCTTTCAGGATTAATCGGTTTGGTACCGATTCTGTGGCTGGACGTTTTTGTGGTAATGGCAGCAGTTGCTTATACCGTGTATTTGCTATACGCAGGTGTGCCAATCTTTATGAATATTCCAGAGGAGCGTGGTTTCATCTTCGCGAGCTCCATACTTACAGTTGGCTTATGTGCGTTGGTGGGGCTTATGGCCGCAACAGTAGTGCTGTGGAGCATCGGTTTTTCTCCGCAAATTATTATGGGATGAGACTTTCTTAATTAGGGTAAAGGCCAGCTTAGCTGGCCTTTTTTATGTCTGTTTACTGGTTACCCAATCGAGCTTTCCTGTTCTAGACTCAATAGTATGCGAGAAAATTTAGGTTGTTAGTATTACATGGAAGAGCAGCAAGCCGACTTTTGGGACCTGAAGCTATTACCCGGTCAAATCCTTTATCTTGAGTTTGAAGGTTATACAAAAACCCGAGAGAAATCGGTGCTGGTTGGTTATCGGCGTAATGGCTCATTAATTGTCACCACGCCCTATGAAAATGGTACACCAATCAAAGTTAGAAATGATGAACCAATTAATGTGCGCTTATTTGTCGGTAAACGTAACAGTGCATGCGCCTTTCAAACACATGTGCTGTTTGCAACCAATGTTCCGTTTCAACATATTCACCTCAAAATGCCTGATTACGTGATCACCGGAGAGATTCGCAAAAGTGTTCGCGCGGAAGTGGAGATTATCAGCCGCTTGAGTTTTGAGGGGAATGGTGAGGTAAAGAATACGACTGCTAAAATCCTGGATCTAAGCTTTAACGGTGCTCGCATTGCAGGTAAGCGCTTTGAGTTTGAGGCAGGCACCGCTATCGACTTGGAATTTGAACTGCAGGTGGCCGGTATTGAAGTAACGGTAAACGTTCCGGGGGTCGTACGCAGTATACAAGAGATCGATAATGGTATGTCTGCGGGTGTTCAATTTGAGGATGTGGATGATCTTCATAAAATTGCCATTCAAGCATATGTTTTGAGCCAGATTAATTAGCATCGAAGCTGTTACACGCGCAACACACTGATTCATCACTAAAAATCCATCAAAACCCCGTGTTCTCTCGCTTCTCTTGGTTTTAACTAAGGTCGCAACAGGCTATAATTCGCCCCCTATTTTTAGCTCTTTAACACAGGATTTGCCATGCGCTGTCCCTTTTGCGGTGAACAAGATACCAAAGTAATCGATTCTCGCTTAGTTGCCGAAGGTGACCAAGTGCGTCGACGCCGCCAGTGCCAAGCCTGTGATGAACGATTTACCACGTTCGAATCTGCCGAATTAGTCATGCCTAAGCTCATCAAGAGCGATGGCACCCGCGTTCCTTTCGATGAAGAAAAGCTTCGTGCTGGTATTCAGCGAGCCTTAGAAAAGCGTCCTGTCAGTGTTGAAGACATTGAGGCTTCCATTAATCGCATCATGGCTCGTGTTCGTGCCACTGGCGAGCGAGAAGTCCGCAGTTTACTGGTTGGCGAAATGGTGATGGATGAACTGCGTAAGCTTGATCAGGTCGCTTATGTCCGATTTGCTAGTGTTTATCGTCAATTTCAAGACATAGATGAGTTCCGCCAAGAAATTGATCGCATTCGACATGATAAACGCAGTAACGATGCGCAGTTAGATATTCTGGCCGAGGAAATTACAGATAACGTGGCCGAAGGATCAAAACACTAGCCTATGCCATCTCATATTGATTTTATGGCGAGAGCCATACAACTGGCCAAGCAGGGTTTATACAGTACTGACCCTAATCCTCGAGTAGGTTGTGTCCTGGTAAAAGAGGGCAACATCATCGGCGAGGGCTATCATGTGCGTGCTGGTGAAGGACATGCAGAGGTCAATGCTTTAGCGCAGGCAGGCAGCGCAGCTCAAGGCGCCACTGCTTATGTGACATTGGAACCCTGCAGTCATTTTGGGCGAACGCCGCCTTGTAGTGACACTCTGATAAAAGCAGGCATCCGCACTCTGGTTTGTGCGATGCAAGACCCCAATCCAGAGGTTAGCGGACGTGGTTTTGAGAAAATGCGCGCGGCAGGCATTGAGATTATCTCCGGCGTGCTTGAGAGCGAAGCCAAGAAGTTAAACCCAGGCTTTATTAAGCGCATGTCGGGCGGCCTGCCATATGTGCGGGTGAAGATCGCTTCTAGCTTGGATGGCCGCACAGCCATGGCCAGTGGTGAAAGCCAATGGATCACAGGAGGCAATGCACGAGCAGATGTGCAGCGGTTACGCGCACGCAGTAGCGCTATCATTAGTGGTATCGACAGTATTCTTGCTGATGACTCATCATTAACTGTACGTGAAGATGAATTGGCTCTGGCCGATGCTGAGCTTGCAAAGCGTGCCATTGAAAAGCAGCCCCTGCGAGTGATTCTGGATAGTCATGGACGCATTCGGCCTGATCATAAAGTTGTGAATCAATCTGGGCAAACCCTCGTATGCGTTCGACACGGTGTGCAGTTGCCCAATTTTGTAGAGAGTCTAGCCTTAAATCATGGGGAATCAGGTCTTAATCTACGTGAACTGTTAAAAGCCCTTGCGGATCGTCAATGTAATGAAGTTTTAGTGGAAACGGGTTCGACATTGGCGGGTCAATTTATCCAGCAGGGCTTAGTGGATGAAGTAGTGCACTACATGGCGCCATGCTTAATGGGCAGCGAAGCTCGTCCAGTATTTGCTATGGACATCGAAACCATGGCGGACAAAATACCAGTCCAGATTAGCGATGTTCGTCATTTTGGAAACGACATACGCTTTACGTATACGCTTCAAAGCCAAAATAAAGATTGAGTTAATTAATATGTTTACTGGAATCATTGAGGCCCAAGGGCGAGTAGAAAGAAAGCAAGAGAAAGACGGCGATCTAATGGTCACCATCAGTAGTCACTCACTTGATTATAGTGATGTAAAACTCGGAGACAGCATTGCGGTAAACGGTGTGTGCTTAACGGTCGTTGCCCAGAATGGCAATGCTTTTGATGCAGACATCAGTAATGAAACTCTAAGCTACACTCGATGGTCAGATATTCAAGTTGGTGAAACCGTTAATTTAGAAAAAGCGTTAATGCCAACCAGCCGCTTAGGTGGCCATATTGTGAGTGGACATGTGGATGGCATTGGCGAAGTTATGTCACGGCAGGAAGACGCCCGCAGTATTCGCTTTTTAGTAAAAGCACCACAGGATTTAGACAAGTACATTGCGCATAAAGGCTCCATCACCGTGGACGGAATTAGTTTAACGGTGAATAAAGTGACAACAGACGGATTTGAATTGAACATCGTTCCGCACACGGCGAAAGAGACCACCCTGTATAAAACAAAACCGGGTGACAAAGTGCATTTAGAAGTGGACGTCATTGCACGCTATTTAGAGCGTCTGATTAATCCACAGCAGACCACGAAAACCAGTCATGTAAGTGAAGCTTTTTTAGCGGAACATGGTTTTTTAGGTTAACACCCATTTTTTTGTATTTGAGATTGTTATGTCATTAAACAGTATTGAAGAAATTATTCAGGATATTAGCGACGGTAAAATGGTTATCCTTATGGATGACGAAGATCGCGAAAACGAAGGCGATATTATCGTTGCGGCAGAAAAAGTAACGCCAGAAATCATTAACTTTATGGCCAGCAAAGCCCGTGGTTTGATTTGTCTTACCTTGACGCCTGAACGTTGTGACTTTTTAGGTTTGCCATCCATGGTGTCCGGTAATGGTTCTAAGTTTTCAACACCGTTTACCGTGTCCATTGAAGCTGCCGAGGGTGTTACCACAGGTATTAGCGCGGCTGATCGCGCTGTTACTGTTCGCGCTGCGGTAAACCCTATGGGTAAGCCTGATGACATCGTACAGCCAGGTCACATCTTTCCTTTGCGAGCACAGGCGGCTGGCGTATTAAGCCGAGCGGGTCATACTGAAGCGGGTTGTGATCTTGCTCGTTTGGCGGGCCTGCAACCCAGTTCGTGTATTGTTGAGATCATGAATGAAGACGGTACTATGGCGCGTCGCCCTGAGCTGGAAGAATTTGCTAAAGAACATGATATTAAAATCGGAACGATAGCCGATTTAATTCAATATCGCATGGCTAATGAGCAAACCATCGAGAAGATCAGCAGTGATACATTGCAAACGGTTTATGGCGATTTCTTGTTGCACGTTTATCGAGATACCATCAATCAAGATACCCACCTAGCGATTACAAAAGGCGATGTGGAAGCTTGTGAAGCACCGTTAATTCGTGTGCAAGCTGCTGAAACACTGCGCGATCTATTAGGTGCGGTTATGCCCAATTCACACAGCTGGTCCATGGCCAATAGCTTGCAAGCCATCGGTGATAGCGATGCAGGTGCATTAGTTATGCTGAACGCTGGAGAGAAAGAAGACGTGGCAACGGCGATCGAAACCTTCTATGGCCGTCAAAAGCCACAACGCACAACAGATGTAGATAGCTCAGGCGCATATGTGACGATAGGTACTGGCTCACAGATTCTGCGTGATTTAGGTGTGTCTAAGATGCGCTTATTGAGCAGCCCAATGAAATTTGCAGGGATATCAGGCTTTAACTTAGAAGTCGTTGAATATATCCCTTGTGAGAAATAATTTTTAAAATAGGAATTGATAAAAAATGAAAACAATTAGCGGAAACTTTGCCCCGATGGAAGCCAAATTTGCCATCGTTCAGACGACTTGGAACGAGTTCGTTGTAGATAAATTGGTTGATGGTGCAGTCCGTGGCCTGACTCGTCACGGTATTAGCGAAGACAATATTACACTTGTCCATTGTCCAGGTGCATTTGAAGTGCCATTAGTGGTAAAAAAATTAGCACAAAGCGGTGAGTATGATGCTGTGATTGCACTGGGTGCCGTGATTCGTGGTTCTACACCGCACTTCGATTACGTGGCTGGTGAAGCGGCGAAAGGTTTAGGCCAAATCACTTTAAATACTGAAGTGCCTGTTTCCTTTGGTATCTTAACTGTTGATACGATTGAACAAGCGATTGAACGAGCAGGTACTAAAGCAGGAAACAAAGGTGAAGAAGCCGCGATGTCTGCTTTTGAAATGGTTAGCTTATTACGTCAACTGGAGGCTTAATGAAACAGACTCCAATTTCGAGAAAAGAACACTCAGGGCGCCCTAATCCAGGCGCTCGCCGTAAGGCGAGACACTTCGCTATGCAGGCTTTATATCAATGGGATTTGGCTGGAGCAAGCTTAAGCAATATCGAAGCGGAATTTCTCACAGACAATGATATGTCCAAAGTGGATACAGAATATTTTCGTGATATTTTACGCGGCGTGCCGAGAGAGCTAGATGATTTAGATGAAAAATTAGCGCCATGTTTAAGCCGTAACATGCAAGAGGTAACGCCTGTTGAGCGTGCGATTCTTCGCTTAGGCGCGTATGAATTATTACATCGTATTGATGTACCATATCGCGTGGTGATTAATGAAAGTGTGGAGCTCTCTAAAAAGTTTGGCGCTAATGAAAGCCATAAATTTATAAATGGTGCGTTGGACAAACTCGCACAAGCAGTACGTGTTGTAGAAATTAAAAAGTAATCGCTAGTTATTTCTATACAATTGTGGGTAGCAGATAAAAATAAAAAGGAAATGCTGTGAACGAATTCGATATGATTAAGCAGTATTTCCAAGACCCGCAATTACATTTCCCTCATCCCAATGTCCGGTTTGGTATTGGCGACGATTGCGCATCAATTTTGCCCGACGAAAATCATGAACTTGTTTTTTCCATGGACACCTTAGTGGATGGCGTACATTTTTTGCAAACATCGAATAGCTTCGATATTGGCACTCGTGCGTTGTGTGTAACCTTGAGTGACTTAGCCGCTATGGCAGCAACCCCCATAGGTTTTACATTAGCGTTAACGATTCCAGAGGCGCACTCTACATGGTTGCAAGGGTTTTCCCAAGGCTTGGCAGAAATAGCTCAACGATTTCACTGTCCCATTGTTGGTGGTGACACTACTCGTGGTCCTCATTGCGTGATTACCATTCAGGTACATGGCCAAGTGAAAAAAGGTAAAGCCTTGATGCGTTCAGGAGCTAAGCCCGGTGATAAAGTATTCGTCAGTGGAGACCTTGGTGATGGTGCTGGAGCGTTATCACAGGTATTAGAAAACCCGTTAGATTCAACTGGATTGGCGCAGCGCTATTTCCAACCATTACCTGAAATTGAATTTGCTCAAGCCATTCAATCCTACGCAACCAGTGGGATGGATATTAGTGATGGTCTGCTTCAAGACCTAGAACATATTTGTCGAGCAAGCCAAGTCGGGATGATGATTGATCCCGAAAGCATTCCAATGTCAGCGGACTTAATCGACAAGGTGGGTTACCAGCGAGCAATGAAGTTTGCTCTAACGGGCGGTGATGATTATCGCCTTGTTTACACTGCACCTGATTGCGCTCATGGTATACAAATTGGTGAGGTGGTAGCAGAACCTAAGTCGGTCAATGTTTCAGGTTTGGATGCCGATGATTTGCTTAGCACCGGATACCAACATTTTCGCTAGCAAAGCTATTCTTCAGGCACAAAAAAGCCAGCGTTAGCTGGCTTTTTGATTCACGATAGTGAACTATTGGTTTTCCATGTTGGCGATTTCTTTAGCCAACTCATCAAACCCTTTCTTGGCTTGGAACTTCTGCCACATTGCACGCTCGTTATTCATAGACGTCTTAAGGGCTGTCTCATGAATCTTACTGGCCGCTTGATCATCAAGACCGACTAATACATACAGCGCACCATTCGGGCTACGACGAGTTTTGTAGATACGAGTACCAACCAAGCTCTCATTAGTGATTTGCTTAGTAACAGATGAATTTACTAGATCAACGGTTTCACTATCGGCTACACCTGTGGTTTCAGCAAATTGCTTCACCATGTTTTGTACTTGTACTTTCATCATTTGCGCTAGTTGCACGCGAGCTGCTGCAGTAGCTTGTTGTTTCATGAAGTTAATACCAGCACCAGACTTATCTGCAGAGCCTACAGCTGATACCGCAAGACCATCTACTGGTTCATCACATACCCAGCCAGGCGCTGCAACTTGCGGTGCGTCCGGGAAGGTACAATCAGGCACAGCAGCTTGTTTTGGGCTACTTGAACATGCAGCCAATGTTGCAGCTAAAGCACTAACAGAAAGAATACGTAACAAGGTCATCCTTATCTCCTTGAAGGAAGGGTTATGAGTTCCATAACCATAACCAATAACTGGGTTTCTCGCCACCTCGGAGTGCGACAAATCGTGAAACAGTCAGCTGTTTTTATGAATCTTAAAACCAGCCAAGGTTATAGGCTAGGCCAAGGCTTACCAATGGAATAATAACGAATACATGTATACGCCAAACTTTCCAGAAGCGTTTACGCTGATAGCCCTCGCCCATGAGCGCTTTCAAGATATGATGTTGGCGAATGTACCAAGCTAAAACTAACGTAATTAATACACCGAGTAGGGGTTGCATGTAATTCGTGGTGAAGGTGATTAGTGTGCCAAACATTTGCGCCATATTTTGTGTTGTAAACCCTATGACGAGCGCGGCAACGGCGGTAACAGCGATTAGGCATGCTTTACGGTTTAAGCCAGTCTTTTCTTGTAGGGTATTGACTGGAGGCTCCATCATAGATATCGATGATGTAATGGCTGCGATCAAGAGCAATACAAAAAACAATATGCTTATCAATAAGCCAGTCACACCTAAGTTTGCGAATAGTGCTGGTAGAATATCAAACACTAGTTTATCTGAGCCGATTAATTGTCCAGCGCCATTAAACACTGTAATACCCTGTGCTTGAGCCGCACTTAATGCAGGTAAAATGAGCAGGCCAGCCAAGAATGCTACAGAAGTATCCAACAGTGTCACACTGGCAACCGTTTTTGGTAGACCGCGACTGCGTTTAAGATAAGCGCCATAGGTCATCATTCCGGTAACACCAATGGACAAAGAGAAAAATGCTTGTCCTAAAGCACGACCTAGTAGCTCAGGTGATAATTGTGAAAAATCGGACGTAAAGTACCAGCTAATACCTTTACTGGCGCCATCTAATGTTAGCACCCAGATAATCATAATGATCAACAAGAGTAACAATGTGGGCATAAGAATTTTGGATAAGCGTTCTATACCATTTTTAACGCCTAAAACGATTACACAGGCAGTTAAGGCGAGAAATCCATATGCGCTCAACCACAAGGGGATGCTTGGCATTGCTATATTCAGCAAGGAGTTTACTTGCTGAATGACTGCGTTCATGATCCAAGCACCGACGACGCTATAAAAGCTGAGAATTAAAAGAATCGTTAACGTGCCGGCCCAACCGATACCTGCTAGAACGATACGAGATTTGGCTTTTTGAGTTAAACGAGACAGCGCGTCAATGGGATTGGCTTGTGCTAAGTTGCCAATGGTCACTTCAGCCAAAAGCATGGGGTAGCCCACCAAGACAACCATGGCAAAGTAGATTAAGAGGAAAGTACCGCCACCATTGTTTGCTGCTTCAGTAGGAAAGCCCCAAATATTACCCAAGCCCACGGCGGAACCAGCTGCAGCGGCAATAAAGCCAAGTTTTGATGTGAAATGTGCATGCGCCATGAGAAGGGAAAATCCTATATTAGCTATTACAAGGGCTGCGGGTCTGGACAGCTCGAAAAATTAGCGGCGAATTCTCCCACAGAGGGGTAAAACCTGTCTACAAGGTCAGATAGCTTGTTACAAAAAATTATAAAGAGGTTTGCTCGTCTTCCGCAGAATCAGTTTTGCGTTTTTGCACAAGATTGCCGAACAAAATACCCGCCTCAAACAATAGATACATAGGCAAGGCCAATACAGTCTGACTAATGACATCCGGCGGTGTCACTAGCATTCCTACCACAAAGCAACCAATGAAGATGTACGGGCGTTTTTCTTTGAGGCTTTCTACTGTGGTAATACCAGCCATGATCATAAGTAAAGTGGCCACAGGTATTTCAAACGCGATGCCAAAGGCAAAAAATATTTTTAAGATGAAATTAAGGATATTATTGATATCGGGTAAAAAACTCACGCCTTCTGGCCCAATAGCCGTAAAAAAGCCAAACACGATAGGCAATACGATAAAATAAGCGAAGGCTATGCCGGCATAAAACAGCAGGATACTGCTTAATAGCAATGGAATGGCAAAGCGTTTTTCATTTTGATAAAGACCTGGGCTAATAAACGCCCATGCCTGATGCAAAATAAACGGGATCGCTAGAAAAACGGCAGCAAACAAGGATAATTTGAAGGGGACCAGAAAAGGCGAGGCCACCCCAGTCGCAATCATTGAGCTTTGTTCAGGTAATAAGTCTTTCAATGGCTGAGAAACTATCAAATATAGCTCGTTAGAAAAGCTATAAAGACCGGCAAATACAATCAACACCAGAAGTAATGATTTAAGCAAACGATTGCGCAGCTCAATTAAATGACTAATAAGCGGCTGTTCTTGCTGCATGCGCGCTTTTTCTTCTTTGCTTTGCTTGGCCATGATCTATTGGCGATCCTGATCTTTTGTCGGAGTGCTTTCAGGTGGTGTAAGACTGGTTTGCGATTCGCCACTCGTCGGTGACTCTTGGTACTCTTCGTAGCGGCGATTTAATTCTTCTTCGCTTAAGTAGGTACGCATCGGATCCTTGAGTTTCTCGCGAATTTCTTGATTGCGAACTTCTTGCTCAATTTCCTGTTGTATACCACTCATGGTGCGTCGAATACGCCCGATGAAGAGACCCACAGTGCGCGCTGCTTTAGGCAAGCGCTCTGGACCTAATACAATTAGGGCCAGTACGCCAACAATGAGCAACTCGGCAAAGCCAATATCAAACATACGGTATTAGCCTACTTGGTTTTGTCTTTTTCAGATTCGTCGTGCTTCTCTGAAAACTGCGCATCTTGCTCTTTCGCTTCGAGTTTATCGGTTTCTTTGTTTTTCTCCTCGTCACTCATGGCTTTTTTAAAGCCTTTTACAGCGCCGCCTAGATCACCACCCAGAGTGCGTAGTTTCTTTGTGCCGAAGATTAAAATTACAACCACTAAAATAATCAGTAGCTGCCAAATGCTGATACCACCTAACATGGGATTCTCCTATTTAAAAACCGGGCAGGCTTTTTCCTGCCAAAACATGCCAGTGCATGTGAAAAACTTCTTGTCCGCCTTTTTCACCATTATTGGTGATCACACGAAACCCTTCTAGCTTTTCTTGCTCGGCGATTGTATTGATGCTTTGTAACACCTTAGTGACAAGCGGCCATTGATCCTCTTTCACATCGGGCAAATTTACAATATGCGTTTTTGGAATCACCAGAATATGGGTTTCTGCTTTAGGAGCAATGTCATGAAACGCCAATACATGGTCATCTTCGTACACTTTGTTAGCAGGAATATCACCTGCAATGATGCTGCAAAAAATACATTGGCTCATGGCGATTACTTCTTCGTCCGATTCGCTTTTTCTTCTAAACCGGATAGATCAAAGCGGCGTTCGAGTTCAGCGATAACCGCTTCTGGGCCTTCTCCTAGCTCAGATAGCATAACAAGAGTATGGAACCAAAGGTCAGCGGTTTCATAGATGACTTCTTCATTGTTGCCGTTGGTTTTAGCATCTTTAGCAGCAATGATGGTCTCAGTGGCTTCTTCGCCTACTTTTTCGAGAATCTTATTGAGGCCACTGCGATAAAGGCTAGCCACATAGGACTTTTCAGCATCTGCCGCTTTGCGCTCTTCTAGAATCTTGCCTAGCTCGCTTAATACCTGACTCATAGTCTGTGCCGTATCCTGTTCATTTGCGTTGAATCATACCGCAAATTGAGCCATTGGGAAAAACTAACCACGCAGCAGGATCCAAGCAATGCCAAGCGCAATGAGAGAACTACTGGCTTGTGCATCCCACATGTAGGGCGTATGCAGGCTGACCAGCCCAAGAGCCGCCACAAGGGTGCCTACTGCTCTGTGTTTGCGACCTTTTGCTTGGCCGTCTAATGAGGACTCGATGTTTTCTAAACGTTTATTCAGTTGCGCTTGATGTTGCGGATATTGATTAAAGCTAATTAGGCTATTGCGAATAAGTTCGGGCATTTGTGGACCATGGGCGATCCATGCAGGGGCTTGGCGTTTAATTTCTTGCCAGATGGCTTGCGGACCCATTCGACGCTTCATCCAGCTTTCTAAATACGGCTTGGCAGTACTCCAAAGGTCTAACTGTGGATAAAGTTGGCGACCTAAGCCTTCAATGTTCAGCAAGGTCTTTTGCAATAAGACGAGTTGAGGTTGCACTTCCATATTGTAGCGGCGTGCCACTTGGAATAGGCGCAGTAATAATTGACCAAAGCTGATTTCTTCTAAAGGCTTTTCAAAAATTGGTTCGCATACACTGCGGATAGCGCCTTCAAATTCATTGATACGAGTTTCAGCTCCTACCCAGCCAGATTCTACATGTAGACGAGCTACTTCGTGATAATCTTGATTAAAGAAAGCCAGAAGGTTGCGTGCTAGATAGTCTTGATCCACCTCACTCAGTGTTCCGACGATGCCGCAATCAATAGCGATATAGCGTGGGCTTTCTGGATCTTGGCAATCCACAAAGATATTGCCAGGATGCATATCCGCATGAAAAAAGCTGTCTTGGAATACTTGGCGAAAGAATATCTCCACGCCGCGTTCGGCCAAGACTTTCATGTTAGTGCCTTTGCTAATTAGGGTTTCCACATCACCAATGGGTGTGCCATAAATACGTTCTTGCACCATGACGTTCTCGCGACACCAATCCCAATAAACGTCAGGCACATAGAGCAAAGGGCTGTCTTGGAAGTTGCGACGTAATTGTGCGCAGTTTGCTGCTTCCGACATTAAATCTAGTTCACCAAAAATGGTATGGCGATAATCTTCAACTACTTCGATGGGCTTTAAGCGCTTGCCGTCACGGGCGTAGCGTTGAAACAAACGCGCCGCAACTAGCATCAAGCGAATGTCTTTTTCGATGGTTCTTTCAATGTTTGGGCGTATCACTTTTACGACGACTTCTTCACCGCTTAACAATTGGGCTGCATGCACTTGCGCGATAGAAGCACTTGCTAAAGGATCAGTATCAAAGCGAGCAAAGATTTTACTAACATCATCTTCAAGCGCTTGTTCAATGATGTTTTTCGCCAAGCGAGAAGAAAAGGGTGGAACCTTATCTTGTAGTTTGGCGAGTTCTGCAGCCAGTTTTGGTGATAATAAGTCACGGCGAGTAGAAAGAATTTGCCCAAACTTAATAAAAATTGGCCCTAATTTAATTAATGCTAAACGCAGTCGTTTTTCTTTGGGCATGCGTTTCGGAAGTGGATTAAGACGCCAAGGTGCCAAATAGAATGCAAGGCGTAGATACCAAGGCAAAAGATGCACGGGTACAAAGTCATCTAAACGGTATTTAATGAACACGTAGGCGATGGTAATCAGGCGTCGCAATTGCTGCATCTTGGTTCGTCTTATTTGATTTTTTGTTTTAGGCGCTCGATACGCGCTTGTAAACGTTCGGTATCGAGTTTTAGTTTGTGAATCTGGCTAAAGCGCTGTTCGCCTTCTAAAGCATGGGGCGCTAGCGCCAATTCATCACGCACATATTCAACACTGTCTTGCTTGAATTTGTCGCCACTGGCTTTTAACCATGAGCCCAGCTTGCGCAGGTTTTTGCCCAGCATATGGGCGGCCACAGGGCCTGTAAATTTAGCGACCATGGCTTCAAAGTCGATATCCAAGTTGGCCATAATATTGGCCACAGACATGGCTAGTTGGCTTGAGCCTTTAATGTGAATATCACTTTTCATGAGCGCAGCTTGCTTGTCGCTGGCTCTGGCCAAATTCAAAAAGGCAGATAGCTCACCACTGAGCAAAGTGTCTGCGTCATGCTCTTGATGTTGAGCCAAGCGAACCTCGCCATTGTCCATAAAGTTCATAAAGAGCGTGATATCAGGAGAACTGATGTGTATCGCAAGGCAACGTCCGCCGAGTTCAGCCAGCGCCTGCTTGCTGGCTGGATCGTATTGCAATGCTTGCTTGATACTTGTTTCAGCAAGACTGAGACCGGCTTGAATCAAAGTGGCGTCCATAAGAGATTCCTAGGGCTTGATGCCTTTATGCAGGGCCACAATACCACCGGTTAAGTTGTGGTATTCACAGTTAGCGAAGCCTGCTTGTTCAAACATGGCCTTAAGTGTGTCTTGATCCGGATGCATGCGAATGGACTCCGCCAAATAGCGATAACTGTCGGCATCGTTGGTAATGATTTTACCCATAAGTGGTAACGCCGAGAAACTATAGAAGTCATAGGCTTTGCTTAACAACGGATTGTTGGTTTTTGAGAACTCCAATACCAATAAACGGCCGCCGGGTTTCAACACACGATTGAATTCGCGAAGTGCTTGGTCTTTATCCGTTACATTGCGCAGACCAAATGCCATAGTGATAACATCGAAGCTGTTATCATCGAAAGGTAAAGATTCAGCATTGGCTTGTACGCATTCAATATTCCCGCTGTAGCCCTTGTCTAATAGGCGATCACGTCCGACTCTGAGCATGGATTCATTAATATCGGCTAGAACCACTCGCCCCTCAGGGCCGACTAAATCCGAGAACTTCATGGTGAGATCGCCGGTGCCACCAGCAATATCCAGTACAGAATCACCTTTGCGCACACCGGTAAACTCCATGGTGAAACGCTTCCAAAGACGATGAATACCAAACGACATAAGATCGTTCATTAGGTCGTACTTTGCGGCAACACTGTGAAAGACTTCGGCGACTTTGCCTTGTTTTTCCTCTCTGGCCACGGTTTCGTAACCAAAGTGCGTGGTTTTTTCCTCAGACATGGACACTTCTCTCTGATATTTGTCGCTATTTTAGCGAGGTTGAGGCGCTATGTCTTGATATACGTCGATTCTGATGAAAAGGCTCAAGTAAATAGCGAAAGATGAGATTAATCCACCGATTTAAATTGAATGGTTTTGGCTTCTCTACTTGCACCAGCAGCTTGTAATTTGTCCAAATACGCCTGCCAGAATTTCGCTTGTTCGGCTGCCAGTTGTTTCAGGTAAGACCAGTTAAACAAGCCTGAATCATGACTGTCATCAAAACTGATTTTTAAGGCGTAGTTTCCAACCGGTTCCAGTTTGAGAATACGCACATCCTTTTTTCCTGTTTGAAGAACTTCATTGCCCACGCCATGTCCACGCACTTCAGCACTGGGACTATGGACACGCAAAAACTCGGCACTCATTTGATAACAGTCGGCTTGCCAGCATAGCTCTAACATTTGGCTTTGCTTGTGAAATTTGATGTGACTTGGGATATCAGACATGAGACTGCTCAGCTTCAACTTGATTTAATAGAGTCATGCTATCAATACAAGGACTGCCTTGTCCCATAGCATGGGCGGTTTTAACTAGCTCGATGAGTTTACTGTTTACCGGGGTTGGCACATTCACTTGTTGGCCTAGCTTTACAAGCTCTCCGGTAATGTAGTCCACTTCTACTGGTCGTCTATTTTGCAAGTCCTCCCACATACTTGAACGTGCTTCTGGGTCAATGGCCAACATTTTTTGGGCAACCCGTTTGAATAAGAAAGTGGGTAGAGCCAAGACAACGGGGACAAGTCCCATAGGAACGGCAGCGACTTGTCCAGGATTGATACCAGCAGAACGTAACACGGCTAAACCTTCCTGAATGGCAAGGCGAAAAATTTTGCGGTAATGCTTATCTTCTAGCTGCTGCTTGAGCGGAATACCGGCTAATGCATTGATAGGATTATTTAGATTAAGCAGTAGCTTACTCCAAAGAATATTCACCATGTTTGGTTTGTACTCCATGGCTAATCCAGCTTGCTGAGCAGCTAACATCAAGGTTTCTGATGCACTGTCGTTTTGGCAGAAAAGCGTACCCTCTGTGCCGCAATGAAAATGAGCGGCTTTGTTCTTGGACCCTGGGGTGTATAAAACATTATAAGGAACCATGACTGGCATGATGGTATGTTCAGGCAGTTCCGTTTTTAGCACCGCAACATTACCGACACCGTTCTGAAAGCTAAAGATAGTTGCTGTTGTATTACCAGAACGTTTAATGGTTTGTGCCATGGCTAACGTATCTCGGCTTTTCACGCTGACAATAATAATATCGGCATCTTTTAGTATTCGATCGTGAGAACTAATTTCGATGCTAGATGGGTCTAAATTAGCTGAGTAGCCTTGCCAATCACTTACTTTCATTCCATGTAGGTCGATATCATTCTGAATACGCTCGCGAGCAAGAAAGCTAACGCGCGCCCCCCCATGAGCTAAACGACCACCAACATAGCAGCCAACACTACCCGCTCCTGCGATAACAATGTGGGGTGAATTTGATGACATGTAAAAGTTTCCGTTTTTATTCGTATTTTATAATGGTCGGTTGCGCATTTTTATAGCGCGGCATTGTCATGCCAAGTTTCGCATTGATATAAGTCGGATCGGCAACCACATACTGAGTTCCATTAAATGGTACATGGTCTCCTTCTATACCATTTACTGCAATGGCCGTGGCCACATGGCCATCATACAAGAGGCCGATACTCCTTATGTCGAGTATTTGGTCCAGCAAATAGGCATACAAAGCGGAGCGATCTTCGCAGTCACTGTAGGGGTAATACAAGGTCTCTGTGGCGAACAGATAGTTTTCTTGTTGGAACTGTTGCTGATCAGTTTGATAAGGGAAAGCACTATGAATAAATGTTAACAAAGTTTGAGCCGCTTCCGCTTTACTTTGTCCCTGAGTTATTGCTTTTAAATAACTAAATAAAGAGTTGGCCGTGATGTCAGTCAAACCAGAGTTAAAATATATATCCATATCTAACTGAGGGTAGGTATCAAGTAGCTGAATGTGTGGCTCAGAATACTGCACCTCAATAACTTGATCGGCAAACTTTAACTTTCGGATTTTGAATTGGCCTGCAACCAGTGGAGCCTGTTTGGGCTTAATAATGAATTCACGGCTGGCACTGTCATGCTGTTGCTTATAAGTGTAAACGGCACCACGATGATTATGCTGAGTACTACCTGGTCGCAATGTGTAGTAGCGCTTGCCTGAGAAAACGAAGTAGCTTGCGCGATAAAGCGTTTGTGGACTGGCGGTTAGTAAAATAAGTTTTTGCTTATCATGAGCAAGCCGAACATCAAAATTGGATTTTAATAAAAAGAACCAGTTGATTAAGGTTTGCTTATTGTCGTCACGTGTTAGTTGTCTGGCGAAAGCATGTACTAGATTGGCATAAGCCCAATTATCTAATCGTAGTTTGGATTGGTAATGCTGTAACGCTTGCAGTGTTTTATCGTACGTTGACTTAGCTAGGTGCTCAAAACCATTAGCAATGTTCTTGTTGTTCACAGAGTAGAAAGAGAAGCTCGCCATGGTTTGGCTACCAGGAATCTCTAAGGCGTGTCCTAGAAACTCTACTTTTATGGAAGGGGCGTTTGGTTTTTTTGCAGGAGGCGCGACTGGAGAAACATTTATCGCTGGTGGTTTGGGTTTCGAGTCAATAACAGGTTTTACTTCTGGGATAGAAATGATTGGTTTACTAGGTGCCTCGGGGATATTAACCGGCTTTGGTGTAGAGTCACGCTCTGGAGTCTGGTCTATTTGCTTTTTAACCCAATCCTGTTTAATGAAATTACTAAAAGCCTTGTCCTGTTCTGATAGATAACTGTCAAATTCGTCTTGGGTTTGTTGCAGCCATGCTTCATATTCCGTCAATGCTAAGGCAATACCACTGATCGTAAATAAGCAAAGAAATAGGATTACACGCATGAACTTGGCTCCAATGGGATGCGACAGTATTGACGTCCGTTTAATCCACTATTGTAGCGAGATTAAAGTCGATGGGAAGTGCTTTGCTGCAATCGTTTTTCTAATTCTGCTTGCTGCTCGATGTAGTGCTCCCGGTAGGCTGGTTGGTCGGTTAAGCGAAGTGCTTTGCGATAATTTCTAAGTGCGGCTGCTAGGTCTTGGTTTTCAACTTGAATCGATGCTAGTTGATGGTAAAAAAAGTGCACATCAGATTTCAATTGTATGGCTCGCTTTAATGAACGCATCGCCAAACTGAGTTGTCCTTTTTTCTTGGCATTTTGTGCCTTCCATGCCAAATAGTATGGATTATTATTACGATAAGGGTTGGCCAGTTCATCGATTTCTTGGGCTTTTTCTATATCACCTTTATCTCGATATAAGAATGCCAGATTGCTCCAAGCAACAATGTTGCTTGGGCTAAGGTGTATGGCTTGCTGATAACTGATTTCTGCTAAATCGTGATGGCCAAGACGTCGATACAAGGTGGCAAGGTTGTTCCACAAATTGCTGTTATGTGGATCGAGGTTAACGGCCGCTAGCCCATGACGAAACGCTAAGAGCACGTCATCTTGTACCATGTATTCGATACTGCGATTAGCGAAAAATAAAGCTTTGAAGGCATTCTCAGAAAGAGTACGCATGGGCATTGTAGGGTGAAAATTTTCGGCGCTGAAATCCACATACTCTACGCCATGAAAGGGCAAGATCACTTTTGCATTAACGTGGTCGTAACGCAAAAAGGTTTTCTGGCTTTCACTGATTTGCCATCTTGGTGGAACTTTGACGTGATTAAATTGCACATTGAGATTGAGAGCCTTTGCATAGGCATAAAACACAGCGGTTAATGATAAACAGTTACCGACACCATGACGGATCGTTTGCATAGCTGTACGCGTATAGTCATTGCGGTACAGCATAAGTGTTTGCTCGCCACTCTTGAGCCAATCGATTAGGGCTCTATATTTGTGCGAGCTGCGCCACTTTGGATTTACGTGTTTGAATAGTGCTTGCTTGGCATCCTCACTGAGGTAAAGCACGTCATCATTGCTGATTAAGTTAAGGGGTTTGGCAATGGCTTGGCCATAGACATTCAAACCTTGCTGAGCTCGCGCTAGCTGAAGATTATTTGGTTGATTAGTCTTTGGCAGCGAACTGCATGCAGATAGTAAAGCAAAAACACATAGCAGCGTTGGAATAAGCTTTAGCATAAATTCACCTCACTATGCTCAGTATAGTCCAGCTAACGCTGCAGAATGAGATTGGCGAATCAGAAACGAAAAAACGGCCCATTTGGACCGTTTTCGTTATATAGCGAAGGTGATGTTATTACAAAATGAAGCGACTTAAATCTTCATCCTGAGCAATATCGCCTAAGTGCTCATCTACAAATGCTGCATTGATTTGCAGAGGTGTTTGACTGTACTGTGTTGCCAAGCTCTCTGCATCAAAGCTGACTTTTTCCAGTAGGCGTTCCATCATGGTATGCAGGCGTCGAGCACCAATGTTTTCTGTCGTCTCGTTCACTTTGAATGCGGTTTGCGCAAGGCGCTCAATACCATCTTCAGTGAATTCAACGCTTAACCCCTCAGTACCTAGTAATGCCTTGTACTGTTCGGTGAGAGAAGCACTCGGCTCCGTCAAAATGCGTTTAAAGTCATCTGGCGTCAGGGCTTCTAATTCAACACGAATAGGAAGACGACCTTGTAGTTCTGGAATTAAATCCGAAGGCTTGCTTAAGTGGAACGCACCAGAGGCAATAAACAAAATATGGTCAGTTTTCAACATGCCATATTTGGTGCTCACGCTGCAGCCTTCGATCAGAGGCAAGAGGTCGCGCTGTACACCTTCTCGGCTAACATCACCGCCACCGGCTTCTTGGCGCTTGGCCACTTTATCGATTTCATCAATGAAAACGATGCCGTTCTGTTCAACCAGTTCCACAGCCTGAGATTTCAATTCGTCGATGTTCAACATGTTGTGGGCTTCTTCATCTTGAATCATTTTCAGCGCATCTTTCACATTCATTTTGCGCTTATTGGTTTTATTGCTGCCGCCCAAGTTGCTGAACATGCTTTGAATTTGGTTGGTCATGTCTTCCATGCCTGGAGGCGCCATGATTTCCACACCCACTTGTGGCTGTGCCACATCAATTTCAATTTCCTTGTCGTCCATTTCGCCATTGAGAACTTTTTTACGGAATAAAATTCGAGTGCTGCTATCTTCAGGTTTATCGGCTTCTGTTTCATAGCTGTTGCGAGCAGGGCGCAAAAGGGCATCCAGTACACGCTCAACCGCTGCTTCTTTTGCGCGTTCGCTGACGTTAGCCATCTCTTGTTCGCGCAGTAGTTTGAAACCCGTTTCTACAAGGTCACGAATAATGGTTTCGACGTCTCGACCCACATACCCAACCTCAGTAAATTTTGTGGCTTCGACCTTAATGAAAGGTGCGTTTGAAAGCTTTGCCAAGCGGCGTGCAATCTCTGTCTTACCTACGCCTGTAGGGCCTATCATTAAGATATTCTTAGGCGTAATTTCATTGCGAAAATCTTCTGGCAGTTGCATGCGGCGCCAGCGGTTACGTAAGGCGATGGCAACCGAGCGTTTAGCAACGGATTGGCCAACGATGTGCTTATCCAGTTCTTTGACTATTTGAGCAGGTGTTAAGTTAGCGTTGTTCATATTCGGTATCGCAATCGGTTATTTGATTTTTAGGCTTTCGATGGTGAGATTGTGGTTGGTAAACACACATATATCTGCGGCTATGGTTAAGCCTTTTTCCACAATGTCACGAGCCCCCATATCTGTCTCATGGTAAAGCGCTTTTGCAGCAGCCAAGGCATAATTGCCTCCACTGCCAACAGCAATAAGACTGTCCTCGGGTTCCAGTACATCGCCATTGCCCGTAATGATTAAACTGGCGTCTTTGTCGGCTACTGCCAAGATGGCTTCAAGTTTGCGCAATGCGCGATCACTACGCCACTCTTTGGCCATTTCCACCGCGGCCCGAGTAAGATGCCCACCGTGCTTTTGCAAATGGCCTTCAAACTTTTCAAACAAAGTAAAAGCGTCGGCAGTGGCACCAGCAAATCCTGCGATGACTTTACCGTCGTATAAGGTGCGTACTTTTCTCGCGTTTCCTTTCATCACGGTATTGCCAAGACTTACTTGGCCATCACCGCCCATGACGACTTCGTCTTCGCGGCGCACACTTAGAATGGTTGTCATATGGAAATACCACCTACGGAAATAATTTGACGTTAATGGACCGTAATGGGGGTATTCTATGAAAATTCAAGCCAGTTAAAACTGATAGCCTACACCTAAAGCAAATCGCTTCGTGGTATCACCGCTAGTGAGAGGGCTGTTGTTGAAATCACTACCATGTTGGTAGTGGCGATAAACCACAATCAGTTTCCAGTTAGGATTGAGATCATAGCGGCCTAATAGCTCTGCTTCGTAGGTCCACTCTGCATCTGGCTTATATTGTTCTGTGCCTACGTAGTACTGCATTAAATCTTGGCTTTGATATTGGCCTGCCAATGTCGTCACCCATAATCCACCCAGCACCGAAAACCTCTTATATACGGCCACCTCCAGTTCCTGTGCTTCGTGACGTTGGCTAACATCTTGCAAAAGGCTCACCTGAGCGACATAGCCAGAACCTAACAGAATTGAAGCTTGTGGACCTAGCTCGATGGCTCGCTTACGATCTTGATCGGTGAGGGTGGTTTCACTGGCATCCAAATATTGATGGGTGCGCAATTGTCCCATGAGGCTGAGACTGCCCCAAGCAAAGCGCTTTAAAGGTAAACCCGCTCGATTACCCTCAATAAATACAGAACCTAAGCGACCGAGGATGAGTAAAGACGCTTGAGTTTCAGTCTCTATCTGCTGGTAGGGCAAGTCTTCGTGTAATACGGCGGGAGCAATAACTCCTGTGAACTTGGGTAGTTCAACCGCGAAGCTCAAGGTTGGAAATAAGATAGTAACGAAGATCAGAATTCGGCCCATGGCGCCCTCGATAGGATAGTCTTTCCCTATCTGACGCCACAGTCGAAGGTTTCTTACATGCTGGCTTGCTTAGGAATGGTCTGCTTGATCACAACGCTTTTAATGCCCAGCTCCACCAATTGGTCTTGGGCCTTATTCATTTGAGAGCGATTAGCAAAAGGGCCAGTGAATACGCGATACCAGGTTTTGCCATTCACTTCGGCGGGTTGAATATCAACGCTAAAGCCATTAAGTAGCAACTGTGCTTTTTGACGATCGGCACCGTCGCTTGAAGAAAATGAGCCTGTACGCAATTGATATTGGATACGATTACCTTCAGCATCCATCCCCTTTGGTGTAGATTTGTATTCAGGGACTTCTTCTACTTTGACTTCACTTTTTTCCAAAATCTCGAAGAACTGGTAATTATCCAGTACCTTGTTGGCTGTATCTTCCGATACCCCCTCGGGCAGCTGAGATTTGATTTGTTCTTTCAGTTCGTCTTCAGCCAGAGTTTTACCTTTGTCTTTGAGCGCCTGTTGAGCTTTTTGCATTTGCTCATTGAGCTCTTGCGTTACTTTATCCACATCATTGCCTGCTGGCACAGTGGTGAGGTAAAGCAAGAAACCCGCAAACGAAAGCGCTACTAGCGGTGTAAAAATCCAAATTAAACGGGGACCACCGTCTTTTGCCATGAATAACTCCCTTACATTTCCTCTGGTGCAGCAATGCCCAGAAGGTATAGACCATTAAACAGAACCTGACGTACCGCTTGCGTTAATGCAATGCGTGCATCTCTTAGATCCTGATCTTCCACAATGGTTTTATGATTATTGTAATAACCGTGGAAGTCACTGGCTAATTCATGCAAATAGTTAGCGACCTGGTGTGGAGCGCTTTGTTCACCGGCAATCGCAACAACTTCAGGGAAGCGTGCTAGTTTATTGGCCAGTAGTTTTTCTTGATCTTCTTCTAAACGATCCAGTTTGCTTAAACCATTGTGCTGATCCCAGCTCTGACCTTCGCTTTCCAGTTTGCGCAAAATGCTGCAAATACGAGCGTGTGCATATTGAATGTAATAGACCGGGTTATCGTTAGATTGGCTACGGGCCAAATCAATATCAAAAGTGAGCTGTGAGCTGGGTGCACGGGCAGCCAAGAAATAGCGTGTTGCATCACGACCCACTTCATCAATCAAGTCGCGCAGAGTCACATAGCTACCGGCACGCTTAGAAATTTTCACTTCTTCGCCGCCTTTCATAACCGTTACCATTTGGTGCAAGACATAGTCAGGATAGCCCTCTGGAATGCCGGCTTGTAGTGCCTGAAGGCCAGCACGTACTCGAGTGATGGTTGAGTGGTGATCCGCACCTTGCTCGTTGATGACCTTTTTAAAACCACGTTGCCATTTGTTTTGGTGATAGGCTACGTCTGGCACGAAGTAGGTGTAGCCACCATCTTTTTTGCGCATAACGCGGTCTTTGTCATCGCCAAATTCAGTGGTCTTTAACCACAGGGCGCCACCATCTTCATAGGTGTAACCGTTTTTAATGAGGTTTTGTACGGTTTCTTCTACTTTTCCATCGGCGTATAAAGAACTTTCAAGGAAGTACACATCAAAGTCTACTTCAAACGCTTTCAAATCTAAGTCTTGTTCGCGACGCAAATAAGCCACAGCAAAGTGACGGATACCTTCGAGATCATCGGCGTCTTTTGTGCCAGTAAAGCTTTGATCTGCGCTCTCAATGGTATCGCCATTCATGAAACTATTCGCTAGATCCAAAATGTATTCACCGCGATAGCCATCTTCAGGCCAGCCAGCATCGTCGGGCGTTAACCCTTTGCAGCGTGCCTGCACGGATAGCGCAAGGTTGTCGATTTGAGCACCCGCGTCGTTGTAGTAAAACTCACGAGTGACTTTCCAGCCGTTGGCTTCCAACAGGCGAGAAATACAGTCACCCACTGCTGCGCCACGACCATGACCTACGTGTAAAGGGCCCGTCGGGTTAGCGCTCACAAATTCAACTTGTACCGATTGGCCTTTACCAGAATCGTTGTGGCCAAACGTCTCTTTGGCATCCAGAATAGTTTCCACTACCGAGAAGCTAGCGGCTTCGGTAACAAAGAAGTTGATAAAGCCTGGTCCTGCGATTTCAGCCTGCTTGAGAATTGGGCTGTCGGGTAGGGCGTTAACAATCTCTTCTGCCCATTGACGAGGATTCATGCCAGCCATTTTAGAGCTAACCATGGCGATGTTAGATGCATAGTCCCCATGGGCTTTGTCTTTGGTGTTATCCACCATGATTTTTGGGCTGGCATCTGCAGGGAGTTGGCCTGCTTGCTTCAATGATTCTAGAGTTTGTTCAATAAGGCTGGTGAGTTCTTGCTTCATAGATTCAGGAAACCTGTGTTCAGTGCGTGAGTGCACTTGTGTGTATGCACAAAAATTGCGCGCATTATCCCAGTTTGTTGGTAGCTTTTCCAGATAACCACTGTAAACCTGTAAGCTTTTTGTTGCATTCTCGACCAATGCTGAAATAACAAGGATTTCCTATGCGCATTCTATTCGTCTGTACACACAATCGCTGTCGCAGCATCTTGTCAGAAGCCTTAGCCCAGCATGCCAAATTGCCTCATATCCAAGCAGCCAGTGCGGGTAGTGACCCTGCAGGAGAGGTACATCCAGATACTTTGCTTCACTTGGCTGAAGCTGGTGTGAGTACGCAAGGCTTGCGCAGTAAAAGCTTGATGGAAGTAGAGGACTTTCAACCGCAAATGGTGATCATGGTGTGCGATAGTGCCGCGCAAAGCACATGTCCAACTTGGACAGGCGAGGCTTTAGAGGTGCATTGGACGCTTGAAGATCCTTCTAAAATTGACGACGAAGCGCGACGCCGGCTTGCTTTTAAAGAATGTATTCAAGAAATACAGACGCGCATACTTAAGCTATCTCAGGCAATCGAGAAAAGTGCAGAAAATAGAGACGCTCTGATCATAGAGTTAGAGCGTCTCGGTGCCGATGTGGTGGATCACTCGTCGTTAAACTCGTAATCCATGCCTTCAGTCGGGCCTTGCAAGTAGTACCCTTGAATAAAGCTCACGCCACTGGTCCATAATTGCGCGACGATATTGGCGTTCTCCACGAACGGCACAATGGAGGCTTTCTCGTATTCACCGATTTTGGCCAATAGCTCTTTCAAGCTATCCATACCCTTGTCGGTATTAAGTTCCTTGGTAAAGGAGCCGTCGATTTTGACGAGGTCCACGTGCAAGTGTTCAAACAGCTTGAATGGATCGATACCGCTACCAAAGCGCGTGATGGCCACTTTACAGCCCAGTTTGGCAAGGGTTTTGGTCATGGCTTGGGCTTGCTTCAAGTGATTGATGGCGTCCGATTCAGAGAACTGGAAAATCATTGAGCCACTTGGAACCTTGCTGGCTTGCAAGACTTTTTGTAACCAAGGAATCAAGCTTTCATCGATCAAGGATTCGTTGGTGAGGTTAATAAACAAGCGTGTATCATTACCCTCAGAGCGCTGCTTGGCTAAACGCTTACTTGTATTAAGAATCACCCAACGGTCTACTTTGCGCTTCAAATCTGTGGGAATCTCAGATAAGAAGTCTTGTGGTGAAACATCGCTACCATCGTCCACAAGGCGCAGCAAAGTTTCGTAGTGTTCCCCTGCTTCGTCGCGCAAATTGATCACAGGTTGGAATAAGAGTTTAAAGTTGTTGTCGTTGATGGCTTCTTCAACTTTAGCCTGTAGGCGCTCACTATCAGAACCTGCCAATTGAGCAGGATTGTAAAGATAAACTCCATTGCCTTTGTCGTGGCCTTCTAATTTGCGCACATGGTAGCTGGCTTCATGGGCGTGCTGAAGCACTTCTTTTGGATTACGGGAGCTATCGTTGATTAGTGCTAAACCGATGCTCACCGTCACTTGAATCGTGCGTTGATCTACCGCCACTAGATGTTCTTCAATGGCTTTGCGGATATGTTCTGCAAATCCTTGCGCTTGTTCAGCGTTGCTACCGCTTAGTAAGATTCCAAAAACATCCTCACCAATACGTGCCACCAAGTCTTCTTCGCGACACTTGCTGCGAATTAAATGAGCGACATCGCAAATCACAAGGTCAGCGCCTTCGATACCAATACTGCCTTTGCACTGACCGAAGTTATCGATATTAATGTAGGCAATGGCACCTTTGGCGCCACCAATGACCGCTTGGTCAACAGCGTCGCCTAACTGCTCATTAAAATACTGCTTGTTATACAGACCCGTGAGCAGGTCTTGAGAGCTGATTTGTTTTAGCTTGTGCTCGAGATCCGCGTTCCCCGTATTCGCGCGAATAATCACTTGAATGCATGGTTCATCGTCGTAGGTCGCACGGGCGAATAGCATGCGTGTATCAATTTCTTTGTCGGCGACATTGAGCATTTTGCATTGAAATTCGCCGCTACGGGTTTTGCCGCTATTAAAGTCTTTCAAGAAAATTTTGAAACGTCCCTGGTCTTTGGTGCTGACCATGTCCATCAACGGCATAGTGAGTAAATCGTCTGCGTCCTCATAGCCAAAGATATTGGCGTAACTGTCATTGACGAATAAATGCATTCCGTCTTGCACATAAGCGATAGCGTCTTGCGCACTTTCTAATAGTACTTGGCAGCGCTTTTCTGCTTCGCGCAACAAGGCCTCTGCTTCGCGCAGTTCACGACGCAGTTTTAAGTTTTTTATTTCACGCAAGACCACTTGCAGAATATGGTTATATTCTCCGGCGGGTACAAGATCGACGGCACCACCTTTCAGTGCTTTTTCTACGGCAATGCTGTCGACATCATCATGGAAATAGATGGTAGGAATATCTTTGCCCTGACGCAGAATTTCACTGAGCACGTCTTTGCCCGTGACTTCTTGCATCTCAAGCCGACATAGGCAGACATCCCATGTTTGCTCGTTCAGTTTTTCTTTTAGGCCATCAATGCTCTGTACCAAGCTGGCACGAGTCGCATGGCCAGCGTTGCGTAACAGGCTGGTTAGGGTTTCCGCTTCGTGCTGCGATTCACTACAAATCAGCAAACGAATCGCTTCTTTAGCCTGCATATGGGGTTTCCAGTTAATCTTGTTCTAATTCGGTTTCCTCTGATTATAGCGCGATGTGCAAGTCGCTATAAGGGGCAAACCGGTATTAGATAGTATTTTCTGAAATCTAAACTGAACGGCTTTACAGTTTGTCCCAGATAGAGGCAAATTCATCATCGCCGCCATCAGCTTGATTTTGCTTGTTTAGAAGCTGAGTAAGCGGGTTGTAGCTGTATTGAACAAAACTGCGAGAAGTATTGTGGCGTTGCAGTAGCTGAACTTTTTGCTGCTGGATGCCATCCATAATCTCGGCTTTAGAGCCTACTTTGAAAGGCATAATTGGCAATACAAGCGTGGCATCTTGGCCGGCAGCCGGTAAAGCGGGAATGCGTAGACCACGTAAAAACTCACCGTTTTCACCGGTTTTATTAAGTATGCGAGCGGCGATGGCTTCTGCCTTGGGTGCAATTAATTCAATGCCTAATTGTGTCGGTTGATCTTTTTGCGAGCGAATCCAGCGAATACAACCTAAAGACCAGTTCAGCATTTTGGGTTCTTTTATCACAACCAGCTCACCGGTTTGAACGCTGGCGGGAGGGTTGTCGATAGCGATACCGTAACCTCCGGGGCTCGTGTCCAATATTTTTGAAACGATGGCAGTACCTTTAGGTCCAGTATCCGGTTCTTCTTTGTCACCATGTTTACTAATAAACGAGATACTATCGAATTCGATAGCATCACTATCAAAACCGCTACCACCTGCATCGAAGCTTTGATCCCAAACGTCCATGCTGGCTTTTTTACTACTTTTCTTTTTCTCGGGTAGATCCATGTTCCAAGATTTAAGTAGGAAGGGAAAGCTTTTTTCTTCTGCACAAAAATAGTGGCAAGCCAATAAACCGATTGCAATTTCTGCTTGGCCGGAATGCTGAGTGCGATGGAAGCTGCGTTGCACCATTGCTCCCCAAGCATTGGCAATGTGATTCACCAATGCATCACTCAAGTTACCAGGAACCGTGATGCCAGAACTTTCTTTATTTAAATGCTTTTGCAAAGCGGTTGCTAAGTTACTGGGATTTAAACCGCGGCTGACTCCACTGGGTAGGCTTTTTATTAGCGAACGATATACCGGTGCATGATCTTTGTGCTGCGCCAAAATAAATAAAGATTGCTTATCGCTACCAATGGAGACTTTGACTAAGCTGGTCCACAGTTCCGTGGCCGCGTAGAGCAAGCTTAATTCTTTTTGGCGTAATTGGTTGGGTTTGGCGCATCCTAATAACAGCGTACGAACATAGGCATCGGTAATGGAACAAGCGGAAACGTATTTGCCTCGGTTATCTTTGACCGAATATTCATGAATACGCTTGGCTTCTGCAAGACCGTAAAGTTGGTGAAGCTCCAACCAAGCATTTGCAGGCGCAGGGCTATACAACTGATACGCTCTTAAAATCGTTTGGCTTAAGTCCGCAATGGCGCGGTGAATAGCAAATGTTAAAGCCTTGGTTTCTTTGCCAGGGCCTTGCGCAATTTCATCGAGTACAATGTGCTTGTAACCAATGGCGAGTTGATTTTGTAGGGTTTGTGCAAGGGTGAAGACTTTTAAATCACTTTCACCCAGTTTGATCGATTGACTTAGGATGCGTTTGTTTAAAACTTCACAAATGTCGTAAATCGCATTACGAATAATTTCAAGCATTTTGTAGCGCTTGATGGGGGGGATGCGAGTCACGTTGAGTTCGCGGCTAGCTTGAAAGAGGAGTTTCGCGGCGGCACCGGTGTTCGCCATGGGCAATGAGTTTGTCCATGCTTCGAAGCCGTCTAGTGAACCATCACAGAACGACAACTTGCTCTGCTGTATTTTGGGTACAGCAATGCGTATTGGCGACTTTTGCCCTTCCATGTTCGCTCTCTCGTTGATATCAGCCAGCAAGATAACATCCCCTATTATTATTCTGCGCTGTGTCTTCTTATCCTTAAGTACCGACAGGAATATAGAACTCCGTCTTTTACATAGTAATCACTAACGTCGCTATTCGCCATTCAAACGGCGGATTTAAGCGGTAAAACCCGCTATTTTGGCGGTTTCTGCGTATAAATCAGGGTCTTACTGGCCTCTCCGGGGACTTCTCTTACCAGCTTGGGCACTAAAAAGCCCGGAAGCTGTGCTTGTAGTTGGTCCATTAAAGACAGTGCGACATCTGTGGCGACATGGTAATGATGGGCGCCAATTACCGGATCCAGCAAATGCAAATAATAGGGCATTACGCCCGCGGCAAATAATTGCTCGCTTAAATCGATCAACGCTTGGGTTGTATCGTTTATTCCTTTAAGCAATACGGTTTGATTCAGTAAGTGGATGTTTTCTGAGCGCAATCGCGTCATGGCGCTATGAACGTCTTGACTGATTTCATTGCCATGATTGGCGTGCACCACCATCACGATATTAAGGCGACTACTGCCTAGGCGCTGGCACAGGTCTGGGGTGATTCGGTTGGGCAGGGTGATTGGCAAACGGGAGTGAATGCGCAGGCGGGTAACATGAGGGATGGCCTCAATGGCGTCAATGAGTTTAAACAGGCGCTTATCATTACTGCTAAGGGGGTCGCCTCCACTCATAATGACTTCGTTAATAGATGGATTATTTTCGATGTATGTGAGTGCTTGCTCCCATTCGGATAGGCTAAGGTTATTATCTTCGTACGGGAAGTGGCGTCGAAAGCAATAGCGACAATGAATCGCACAGCTGCCGTTTACGATCAAAAGCACACGTCCTTGATACTTATGCACAATGCCCGGTACCGGGTTAGCAGCATTCTCTTCCAGTGGATCCGTCACAAATCCTAATGGCGGTGTTTCTCCCTCAGCGGAAAAAGGCCAGATTTGTAAAAATAGCGGGTCCTGCGGATTACCGGGTTCTATGCGATCGATAAAGCTTTGCGGCACGCGGATGGGGAATTGCGCCGCGCCAAGCTCTGCGCCTTCCAGTAATTCAAGTGGCATACTTAACTGTTCTAGCAGGTCTTGAGCACTGATTTGTGCTTGAGATAATTGCTTTTGCCAGCTTGCTGGGGTTGATTTTGCTGCGGTTGCGATTAAATCCGAGGGCATATTGCGTGTTAATAACCTGCATATTGAGAGCGGAATAAGGTATCATGGCCGCCCTTTTTGTAAAGTTTGCCCATGTAAGATGTGAATCCGCAGGGCGTTTGATTTAAGAGAGACGATTCATGGCTAGCTATTCTACCAACGAATTCAAATCCGGTCTTAAAGTAATGCTGGATGGCGACCCTTGTTCCATTCTAGAAAACGAGTATGTAAAGCCTGGCAAGGGCCAAGCCTTTAACCGTGTGAAACTGCGCAACCTAAAAAGCGGTCGTGTATGGGAGCGTACCTTTAAGTCGGGTGAAAAACTCGATGGTGCTGACGTAATGGATTACGACCTAGAGTACCTGTACACAGATGGTGAATTTTATCACTTCATGGCGACTGACGGTTCTTTTGAACAGTATGGTGCGAGTGAAGCTGCCGTTGGCGACACCAAGAACTGGTTGAAAGAACAAGAGAAATACGAGGTTACACTATACAACGGCGAGCCTATCTCTGTGACTCCGCCAAACTTTGTTGAATTAGAAGTGACTGAAACCGACCCTGGTTTGAAAGGTGATACAGCACAAGGCGGTTCTAAGCCAGCAACCTTATCCACAGGCGCAGTTGTGCGTGTACCATTATTCATCGAGCAAGGTGAAGTATTGCGCATTGATACGCGCTCTGGCGAATACGTATCACGCGCGAAAGGCTAATTCCTTTCTGTTTGCTTAATACCCGTTAAACGATTAAGGCTGCAATCATTGCAGCCTTTTTTATGAGGTTTTTATGACTTGGCAACCGAATGCATCTATCCCTGCTTTGCAGGAGCGGGCGAACTTTTATCGCTACCTTCGTGAGTTTTTTTTACAGCGCTCTGTATTAGAAGTAGAAACCCCAATGCTGTCGAAAGCGGCGGTCAGTGATGCTAATTTGCAGCCAGTAAGCGCACAGGTAATGAATGCCCCTGCGTTTTTGCATACCTCCCCTGAATATCCTATGAAGCGTTTACTCGCGGCAGGCAGTGGTGATATTTATCAAATTTGTAAAACCTTCCGCGATGGTGAACAAGGCAATCGACACAATCCAGAATTTTCCATGCTGGAGTATTATCGTTTAGGGTTCAACTTAGAAACATTAATGGATGAAGTTGCACAATTGGTTGGCGATTATTTAGCGATTCAGCAGCGCCAAAACTTCACTTATGCGCAAGCACTGGATACCTATGCGGACCTTGATCCATTTAATATGAGTGATGATGAGTTACGTGCGCGTTGTAACGAGTTTGTAGGCACCGACGTAGACCTCGGTCGTGATGCCTGTTTAGATATCATCATGAGTCATGTGGTGGAGCCTCAGCTACCTAAAAATACGCTGGTTTTTATTTACAATTATCCTGCATCTCAAGCTGCACTGGCAAAAACATACGAGCGCTTTGATGGTATTCAAGTGGCAAAACGTTTTGAGCTTTATGTAAATGGTTTAGAACTGGCTAACGGTTATGATGAGCTGGTGGATGTGCAAGAACAAAAAAGCCGCTTTGATGTAGAGGCAAAAAAACGTGAGCACGAACAACGAGTGGACGATGAATATTTCTTACAAGCATTGGCATCCGGTTTGCCCGATTGCAGCGGTGTGGCTATTGGTTTAGATCGCATCTTAATGCTCAAGCTTGGTCTAAGTAATATAAGTGACGTGTTGAGTTTCGACTTTTCGAGAGCATAAAAAAAGCCGATGATGCGTTTTGCATCATCGGCTTTTCATTTCACTTAAGAGCTGACTTAGACGTTTGCTAGCGCCTGTTCAACATCCGCAATGATGTCATCAATGTGTTCGATACCTACACTGATGCGTACCAAGTCTTCGCTAACACCTGCGCTTTTTAGCTCTTCAGGGTTTAGCTGACGGTGAGTGGTTGTAGCAGGGTGACAAGCCAGTGATTTAGCATCACCAATGTTTACCAAACGCAAGATCATTTGTAATGCATCAATGAAACGAGCACCGGCTTCACGGCCACCTTTTACACCAAAGCTCAAAATACCTGATGCTTTACCACCAGAGGTTTTCTGACAGGTTTCATAGTATGGGCTGTCTTTTAGAGCAGCATAATTCACCCAGCTTACTTTCTCGTGGTTATTCAAATATTCAGCGAGTTTCTCTGCGTTTTCACAGTGACGTTCCATGCGCAATGCAAGTGTTTCTAAGCCCTGAAGTAACTGGAACGCATTCATTGGTGAAAGTGCCGCACCGGTATTACGCAAAGGCACTACACGACAGCGACCAATAAATGCAGCAGCGCCTAGCGCTTCTGTGTATACCACACCATGGTAAGAAGGATCGGGTTCATTCAATACCGCGAAACGTTTTTTGTCAGCGGCCCAATCGAACTTACCGCCGTCGATAATCATACCGCCTACAGTAGTACCGTGACCGCCGATATATTTGGTAAGCGATTGAATAACAATGTCCGCACCTAATTCGATAGGGCGACAAAGAATTGGAGACGCAACGGTATTATCCACCATTAAAGGTACACCGTGCTTATGTGCAATTTCCGCAAGCTTAGCAATGTCTACAACATTACCTGCTGGGTTACCAATCGACTCGCAGAAAACCGCTTTTGTATTTTCATCAATGGCTTTTTCAAAGCCTTCGAAATCGTTGGCGTCCACCATTTTTACGTTAATACCCTGTTTAGGCAGAGTATGAGCGAACAAATTGTAAGTACCACCATATAACTGGCTGGTGCTAACGATATTAGAACCCACTTCACATAGACACTGAATGGCATATGTAATCGCAGCCATACCCGACGCCAGCGCCAGACCAGCGATACCGCCTTCCATTGCAGCCACGCGTTGCTCAAGAACCGCATTGGTTGGGTTCATGATGCGCGTGTAGATATTACCTTCGACTTTCAGGTCGAACAGATCTGCACCGTGTTGAGTATCATCAAAGGTGTATGAAGTCGTTTGATAAATAGGTACAGCGGCGGCTTTAGTCGTCGCTTCTGACTCATAGCCATGATGTAGAGCAATGGATTCCAATTTCATTGGGCAAGGTCCTTTATGATTCTTATGTGTGAATTTAGGAACGGCAATAATGCATCTAGACATAAGCTGACGCAAGAGCCAGCGGTGAAAGCTTTTTATATGTTAAGCTGATTGAAAACAATAATAAGTGATCGAAACTATGGACTTCTCGTTAAGTGAAACACAGCAACTGATTCAAGATACGGCCCGCCGATTTGCACAGACTCAATTACAACCTAATGCAGCCGCATTGGCAGACCCACAGAATCGCCCACAATTTTTGGATAATATTAAAGCCCTAGCGGAATTAGGTTTTATGGGGCTTGAAATCCACGAAGACCATGGCGGTACGCAAGCAGGCACAGTAGCCTTTAGCCTTGCTATGACCGAGATCGCAAAAGGCTGCGCGTCAACCGCAGTAACTATGTCCGTCACCAATATGGTGGCCAGCGTGATACAAGCCGTGGGCAGTGATGAGCAAAAACAAAACTATTTACCCAGGCTTTGCAGTGGCGAATATCGCGCGGGCGCATTTTGCTTAACCGAAAGCCAAGCCGGATCTGACCCAAGTGCCATGAAATGCCAAGCCAATAAGACCGAAAAGGGTTGGCAAATCAGCGGCAGCAAACTGTATATCACCAGTGGCGCCTACGCCGACGTACTTATTGTATGGGCGGTTACCGATAAAACTGCTAAACCGGGCAAGGGCATCAGTTGCTTTGTAGTGGAAGCCAATCGACAAGGCATCAGTATTGGTAAAGAAGAAAATAAAATGGGACAAAGCGGTAGCGCCACCAACGAAGTCATCTTTGAAAACGTTGTCGTTACTGAAGGCGATTTATTGGGCGAGGTAAACCAAGGTTTTAAGATTGCGGTCGGTGAACTAGCTGGTGGACGCATTGGTATAGCCTCTCTTGCCTTGGGGATAGCGCAAAGTGCTCACGATTACGCCATAGAATATGCAAAAGAACGCCAGCAGTTTGGCCAAAGTATTGCTGACTTTCAGGGCATTCAGTGGATGCTGGCCGAAGCCGAAACTAAACTTAATGCAACGCGTTTATTAGTATTAGAAGCGGCGCACCGTAAAGAACAAGGTCAAGAGTTTGCCACCCAAGCCTCAATGGCAAAGTTATTCGCCAGTGAAGAAGGCAATCGTATTTGCTACAACGCATTACAAATCTTAGGTGGGGCGGGCTACTTGAAAGACTATCCACTGGAGCAAAAAGTTCGGGATATTCGCATTACTTCTATTTATGAAGGCACCAGCGAAATTCAAAAACTGATTATTGCACGCAACTTACTGGCGCAAGCACGCGCTTAAGAAGGCGAAAAAGTGAAAGCGGTATTACACGATACCGCTTTGTAAAATCCCATCAATCATAAACTGAACCGCCAACGCACATAACAACACACCGAAAATACGGCTAATGACATGCATACCGGTTAAGCCAAAAAACCTCTGAACGTTTTTAGCAAGCAATAATAAAACAAGTGAGATCGCCATAATTGAAAAGATGGCCAAAATCACCATGGCTTGATGGGACACATCACTACTGGCTTTTGCCATTAATAGAATCGTGGCACCCATGGCACCAGGGCCTGCTAACAGTGGCGTTGCCAATGGGAAAACAGAAATATCTTGCTTGCCGGAAGCTTCGGTTTGCTCCTCATCCGTAGTGGAATTACCAGAGGAGCTACGGGCATACACCATATCTACCGCCATCAATAGCAATAAGATACCACCGGCGATCTTAAGGGCAGGTAATGAAATCCCAAGCTTGGCTAGAAGCAACTCACCAATAAAAGCGAAAATCAACAAAATAACAAGGGCAATAGCAACGCCACGGTACGCCATACTCTTACGCTCAGCCGAGCTGGTACCCACTGTAATAGCGGCATACACAGCGCTCACATCAATAGGGCCGACCACTGCAAAAAGCGTGGTAAATGCAATAACAAAGGTTTCTAACATAAAGCACGTATTATTTAGATTTTTTTAGAACAAGTGCGAAGTGTAACGGGTTTTGGAAAAAGCGCTAGAGTCTACTCCTATGCAGGTTTTAAACGGTATGCATGCCGCATAACACAAAATCAGCCGATAGGCTGAAAGGTACGTGAGTAGGGCGCTATAGGTGTTTATCAACAAGTAGCTTAAGTTATGCGGCACTGTGGATGAGTTATGCGAACCGGCGTTTTCAAACTAAAACTGGCGTGCTATGGTTGTGGATAACATTAACTCGGCTAATGGATATAGCGGTAAGTCATTGAGAAGAAAGGGATATTCATCCCCTCCTCCAAGCCGCATATAGTTTATTAACAGTATCTAGGCCGTATAACACGCTGTTAGCATGCAAGGAAAGCCGTGAAGCACATTTCATTCTTGGTTGCAGTACTTCTGATTGGGTGTTCCTCTTCTTGGAGTGAAGGACCCTATGAAGTTTACTTGATAGACGGCGTTAAAAGCCTTGGATTTAACGTTGGTGATGGAGCATTTATTGGTCGTATTGATGAGCCTAAGAGTATCAATGCAAATGAAAAATACATTTCAGTATATGCTTGCCCAGAACAATCGTGTGCTTACTACTACATAGATCGGGAAAAAGACCATAAGTTTGCGGATGCTACTGAGTTTGTCTTTGGTCCATACACGAGAGAATCGTTCATTGATATTCAAAAGAAATTGGTATTGCCAGAGATAAATGAGCAGTAAAAATGCTAACAAGGCCAGGCACGGCGACGACTTTTCCGTTACGGCTTCGCCTCCACAACAAAGCCGCGCGTGCTGGCGGCGTTATGCCCTGAGGAGAGACAGTGGCAATAAAAATTAGTCCTGAGTGCGGTAAAATAAACGCCCTATTATTTAAAAATGAGAATGTCGGCTTGCCGATGACTCTATTTTTATCGATCTCGATAGATTTAGATGAGCTTGAGTTTCAAAACGAAACTGAAGAAACCTGTATCCAGCTAGATTTTATTAAGATCCACTTTAGATCTTTTTCCGATCTTCAGGACAAAGAATTCGAGTTCCCAGTTAACCCTGAAGAGGGGTATATAGACGGGTCTGTTTATCTTGATAGCCAGCACATACCGGTTGATGTAACCAAGATAAGCTTTTGCTCATTTGATGGAGATAACATTAAAGCTAAAATATTCGGCGAAGTCCTATTCGATTACTGCGGTTACAAAGAACCTAACCAAGAGTTTAATCTTGAAGCTACTTTGAAGTTTGAAAATATATTCATACCTCCTGATATTGTTTCACCGAGTGAACAGAATCTCGATATAGTCAAAAATATGCTCTCTGAGTTTTTCAATATCAGTGAATTATCCGAACCAATAATAGAAAATAACGGGTTTCGTGATGCCATTGTATTTCACAAATCAACAAAATAGGCATAACAAGCCAATGCACGCGGAGCCAGCTACGTTGCGCAATTTTTGTGGTGTCGCTTCGCTCTTGTACCACAAAAATTGCTCCACTACACTGGCTCGGTGATTGGGGCGTTATATTTTTCAGGAAGAATTGTAGATGATTGTAGGTGATGCATATTTAAAGCTGGATAAAGATTGGGACATGCAAGAGTTGGCATCCCTTTCCAAGTTATATATACAGTGCTACAGCCTAGTATACTCTTTATCTGGCTTTGAAGTTGACTCTACAGATGAAAGAGTAATCGACTGGTTTCAGGGCGCTTATGCGAAGTACCCATGGCGCGGTGGATTTAGTACAGTTAATTTTTATCGTTCTTTGTACGCTAAAGTCCCATATGCGGAAAGGCCACAAATCCAAGAGATTCAGTATGCATCACCGGGCCACATTAAACTTAAAGAAGCTCTTTTGGTCGCAGGGATATTGGCAGGTATCGTTACTGCTGTTACGTCATCTATCGACGAAATTCACGATACCTATAATTCTATACAAAAGGGGCTATCCGAAAGGAAGCTAACAAAACTTGAAGTGCAGCTCAAAGAGTTGGAGCTTGATTCTGCACGCCTTAAGTATGTTCAAGAATCTAAGAAAGCACTTATCGAAGGCATGAGTATTCCTCCCAAAATGCAAAAAGAGCTTATGCGTCGAAGTGAAGGGAATGAATTAATGGAACTAAAAATATTAATGTCTTTTCATCGCCGAATCGAGCCAATTGCGATTATGCAAGGTGTGGGTATGCTTGAGGTGGAAGCACCAGAACAAGAAATTCAAGATGATGAGTAAATCGGAATACAGAAACGTATTTTATTGGGCTGGCATTCCACTTCACTCCGACCAGTCTAAAATGCAAGTGTTATATGTCTAAATGGCTTAGAGATAAATGAAGTTACTTAGTGAAAATGCCCTATTAGGGGCTTTCGTTGCAGGCATTGCAGTCATCATTGTTGCAGCAATAGCTCAGTGGCTTTACCGGAGGTTTGTAAGGGCTCCAAAGGTATACTCAGCTTTAGAGGCCGGTTTGATTAAGCATAAGTGCACTTTTCTACCATCAACATTTCTCGCTTCGGAAACAAACTATACAGTCGCTGAAATTGAAAGGCTCTGTACAATACATCCCAAAATCATGAGGAATAAGAAGCAACTTGAAAGTTGGTGTATCAAATAATGCGCAATACATATAACAAGCGCAACCAAAATCGCCCCTTCGGGGCTAGGACGCCTGGCGGCGCCCTTGTTGCGAACGTTAGGTGTCCATGAGAACTGAAACTAAAACTCAAGAGTGGTTCCTGAAAGATCCGAGAACAAGAAAATGGATAAGGCAGTGTGCTGCCTGCGGCCAGTACGGCAGAGATCCAGAAACTCCGGATAATATTCCAAAGGTAAATTTTGAGAATATGTTTCCTGAAATGGAGTTAGATGATCGCGGGTTATGTCAATTTTGTGCTCCAAGGTTTAAATAAACAATGTGCCAAACGAAAACACCTAACAAGTTTGTCAACGATCGCCCTTCGCGCTGGACCGCTAAAAGCGTGGCTTCGCCACAACGCGGCCCGTTACAAAGGCGTTAAGTGTTCAAGGAGCGAAGATGAGTATGCTTAAATTTTTATTCAAGAAAAAGAAACCATCTCTTGAGAAAGAAGATGGATCGCCCAAAACAAGTGGCGAGCTTATTGCCGAAGTCACAGATGGGGCTAATTTAGTAGATGGCAAACAAACATGGGAGATTGCTGAAGACAGTAAGCATGATATTGAGGCAATGAAACGTTGCTGTGATGCCGAGCTAAAAACAATGGATAAATCCGGCTTGGTCCCTGCACCATACTATTTTGAGCGAGTCGCTATTCTTTCCAGAAAAGCAAAAAACTACAAACAAGAAGTCTTCTATTGCGAGCAGTATATTGAGAAAGTTGAGGCGTTTTATTCTAAAGTTGGCTCAGAGTCAGTGGCTGACGTAAGAAAAGGTCCTAGGTATCAAGCTATCGTAAAACGGTTGCCAAAGGCGCGAGAACTTTATGCCAAACAATGCACTTAACTAGGCCATCATAGGGACATTGTTTGCTCCGCGGCGCTTTGGGGTGGCTTCGCCACTTTACCCCAAAGCACCACTCCACAAACAATGCCCCAAATGCGGGCGTTATTTGTATTCATGCAGAAATAGGTGAATAGACATGAACGATGATCAACTAGATCGAAGTCTCCGCTCTATTGGGAAGGCATGCTTTGTTAAATACTTTGCCGAATTTTCGGATCTAGCTATTAGTAGTGAAGACTTGATTGACATGCTTATGCAACAAGAGGGATATACCGAGTCTGGATGTAAAACGAGAATTTCTAACTCGCGGCGAATAATATCTTCGGGGCGTCAAGATGAAGCGCTTGCGATGATCATTGCTTCGGAACGTGTTGAAGCCGAGATAGTAGATAAAGCTCGTGAACTACGACGCAACAAATAACAAGCGGCCGTTGAGGCCACTGAAAAGCGTCGCTGGACGCGAAAAAAGCACGCGCCCCAAGGCCGGGCGTTAGGAGGCCGCAATATCTAGGCTCACGGAGGGCAAATGAACGATATTATTTCTTCTTTGAAGGAAAATATAAACGTAAGGCTCAAGAATCCACTATTAGGTGCTTTTGTTTTTGCTTGGGTTTCCTTACACATAAAAGGCTTTGGCATATTTATTCTCGTAGATACACAAGAAAAAATAGCAATGCTACGGAAAAAGGAATGGTTGTTGTTTGATGATGTATTCTTGCCTTTTCTTCTTTCCATAATTTTTCTTATATTTTTGCCTTTAGTAAACTTACTTTACGATAAGTTTGAGGGAGGTTGGATTGTTCCCAAAAGGCTCAAGATTCTAAGAGCAAAAACTATTGCTGAAGTTCGCGCTGAAAGAAGTTATGTAAAAGAGTTCGAATATGAAAACTTATCAACACTCGCAAACTCCAAAAGAAAACTAGAACTTTCAACTGCTGATTTGTCTGATATCGTCGAAGAGATCAAAGATAATTGCACAAAAGCGGATGAAGAAAGGGTTATCAAGCTACTATCCGCAACTCACGAAATTAAAAGTGCTGTCACGGAATTATCATCATCGGCTAAAAATCTCGAAAAGTAGTTTTTGAGGATTAGGATTCACTGATTTATAGACAGCTAACAAGTCATTAAAGAAGGACATGAACTTCCCCCGATAATGTGGACACTTTTAAATAACTTAACGGTGTATCAATGCCAAAGCATAATAACCCGCGACCGGCCATGCCCTAAAAAACAAAAAGCCAGTTAATTTTTAACTGGCTTTTCTCTTAAGTGTTGGCAGATCTTAAAGTTAAGCGGTTGCGCAGCACTTCTTGTATTTCTTACCTGAGCCGCATGGGCAAGGGTCGTTGCGACCCGCTGCTTTAGTGGTTTGAGCTTGAGCAGTGTTCTTACGTTCTTGCAGGATTTCTAGGTCGCGAATATTTTCTTCTTGATCTGGATTCACTTCAATTTTGCTGGCCCAGCCGTGCTCAGTGAATATGGCAATGAGTTCTTCTTTACGGTCTTCACTTTGCACACTGATTTGAGCTGGGGCTTTGTCCGTCCCTAAGTACACGGTGGCATTGGTTTCAAAACCCGGGCTCGAATGAGAGGGCTTTTTCATGGGGCGGCCTTTATAGAAGAATTTGGACATGGATTACCAGTTGGTTTGAAAATTGTATAGTTGTTGACGGATATTATAGCGTAATTCTCTTTCTATAGCCCTTAATTCATTGTGCAGCGCTCACGGCGTTGGTGCGACAGACGTTATAAGGCGTTGTTTCGGGATATTCGCGCCTTTTGCCATGTTCAGGGAGTCAAAATTGAAACATTATCTATTTCTTGGATTATTAGTGATCGCAGCGAACAAAGTCTGTGCTGAGTCGGTTCCTGTTATGGTAGGAGGTTATGAAGAGCTAGATGCATGCTCTACCTTGGCAGCCATCACCGAGAGAATGCCATTGTTTTCAGCACCGAATGCAAGCACTAAGGTGGTAGTAACCATGGAAAAGGGTACGTATTTTGTGATCTGCGATTCTGCTATCGGTGGATGGAGTGGGATTGTTTTTGGAGATGATTTATCTTCTTGTGGATTAACTAGTCCTATAGCAACACGTAAGCCATATGGAGGGGAGTGTCACTCTGGCTGGATAAAAAGTGAGAAGATTGAGATTATTGCAGGTTGATTCTATCGGATAGCTGAAAACTATTTTTAGAGTTCGTATTCGGCTATTCTGGATTTCTATAATTATCTACTCTTCCTAAGTTGAGAAAATGAAAAACCTATTACTAGTAATACTACTATTCTTCGTCACTGCGCATTCAAATAGTGAATCGCTGTGCTTGCCTTCTGAGAAGACCTACTTTAGCTGTGCGACTAAAAAGAACAAATTCATATCAGTCTGTGGCTCTCCAAAAATAAAATCCAATCAACGTTCTTATATCCAATATCGATATGGAACATTCGATAATATTGAACTCGAGTATCCCAAGGATAGAAAGGGTTCCCTGAACTCCTTTTCTTTCACGCACTATTTCCGATCTCAATACGATTTAACTGAATTAGAGTTTGTGAACTCAGATTATCAGTATTCGATATTCTGGATATATGATGGTGAATCAAAGCAGGATCGGAAGGTGGATTCGGGTATTAGAATTAAAAAAGTTGGTACACAGAAGAAATTTAAGATTAGCTGTAGTAGCCAGATAATTATGAACCTAGCAGATTTAGAGGATCTTGTTCCTTGTAATAAAAGCAACCCATTGGCATTCTGCTGATGAGTTTCAAGATGTTTATTAAAAGTTTTATGGCTCCGTTTTTATGAATAGATTATTTCATCTTATAAAGGAGAAGCTATCCAGTAGGGCTGCCTTAAAATGGAATTTTATTTTTACATTAGGCGTCAATGTCTTTAGCTACTTTAGTTTTATTCATATAGATCCTACCTTCTTACTTGCACCGATATTCTTGTCAACAATTTTTTCTGTGGCAATATTGTATAAAGGCCGTGGCACTATCGTTAATCTAGAGACACTGGATGGCAAGTATTTTCTGCCTTTTATTTATTTAATGCCCTATGCGATCTTCACTTTTTTTTCTGGAAGTATCGGTGCGCCAGATGGCAGTACTAGAGCACCCTCAGAAGACGTTCGTATAATTGATGGTTTTTATTATTTAGTCCGTTCCGGGCTTCCTGCAAGAGAGATATCAGAGTCAGAATACTGGTCATATTTGTACGGTGGCGTGCGGATTTTTACTGGGCACTCAATTATTTTTGCTTACCTTGCTTATATAGGTAGATACGGAACTAGACGGACTTAATGTAATGTTCCTCTCGTTTGTCAGTAGCATATTCTATATCCGTGCTAGTTGAACGTCGGTATTAGAACTTACTTTTTATCAGTTATACCTTTGAATAATAACATCAGACTCTCTTTTCTTTTTCTGTTAAAATTTAGGTTTTACGTCGTTACCAGTATTTCCAGTAAAGACCCTGAGTGAGTTGTCTATGTCGGGTATTTTATATTCCTTTCGTCGCTGTCCCTACGCTATGCGCGCACGTTTAGCTATCGCCTACTGTCTGCCTGCAAGCAGTTTTGAATTACGGGAAGTCGTGCTGAAAGATAAGCCGGTTGAAATGATTGAGATCAGCCCAAAAGCAACGGTTCCTGTGCTTCAGCTTGCAGATAGTGATGTCATTGAGGAAAGCTTAGATATTATGTTGTACGCGCTTGCTAAGAATCCTGAGGTGAAAAAAGTTTTATTACCTGAATCGAAAAAGGCAGAAATAATAGCTTTGATTCAAGAAAATGATGGTGACTTTAAGTGGGCTTTGGATCGCTATAAATACAGTGATCGATTTGAGCATAGTGAGCAGCACTATCGCGAAAAAGGAGAGGTCTTTCTAAGTCAGTTAAATGAGCGACTACAAAATCATACTTATATCATGGGAGCTGAGATGACCTTGGCTGACTTAGCGATTTTCCCATTCATCCGTCAGTTTGCTCATGTGGATAAAACATGGTTTGAGGCAAGCCAGTATACTGCGTTGATTCAATGGCTTAATCATTGGCTAGATTCGGATCTGTTCAAAAGTATCATGAAAAAGTATCCACAGTGGCATGCAGGTGATGAGCCTGTTTATTTTCCTGAGTCATAAGAACACGCGATGCGTAAAACGGATAAGAAATTAGATAATCAGCTGAGGCAATCCTTAACGGATGTATGCGAAATCGCATTGCAGGAGTTAGCTGGGTTTCAGTGGTTAACGCATACGGTTGATTATTCTCGTTTTCCACAAAGCCTGAAGATTGTCTGTGTATTTGATATGAACGATGAATTGCAGGGGTATCTAGAGTCAGACAAAAAACATTTATTGAAAGGCCTAATTGAGGCGGAGCTCAGTAGCTTAAATATTACGTTACCGAACAAAGCCAAGCAGGTTATTTACGATACAGAAGAAAACTGTCGTGATCAGCATGATGGCAACTGGTCGAAACGATTATCATAAAGATATTCTCTTCCAAAATTCTTTGTGCCATGTCGGAAATATTCAATATCTTATATCACTTGTCTTCTATCTTATCTTCTAAGCTTAATAACTAAGGAGATAAGCCCCATGAGAGCCAATTACTTTGAACTTGCTGGCAAAGCCATGAAAATCCTAATGTCTCAAGAACAGTATCTGATTGAGCAGTTTACCCAGTCAGAAACCGTTCCCAAAGCCACTTGGGAATTGGTTAAGCTGCGTATTTCACAAATCAACCAATGTGCTTTCTGCATTGATATGCATACGAGTGAAGCATTAGGCGATGGCGAATCTCCAGAGCGTATTATTGGTTTAAGCGCATGGAAAGATATGCCTTTTTATTCTGAAAAAGAGCGCGTTGCTTTAGCGTGGGCTGAGCAGCTAACCTATGGTAATCTTGTGAACGATGAACAATATCAGAATGTGGTAAAGGTATTAGGTGAGCAAGCTGTGGTGGATTTAACCATTGCGATTAATGCCATCAATAGTTGGAATCGTATTGCTAAAACCTTCAAACCTGAGGTAGGAAGCTATAAAGCAGCTTAGTGTGGATAAGCAAGGTTTTCACTTTCAACTGTCTCAGCCTTCGGGACGGTTGTCTGCCATGATACAAGGGTTTTGGGTTGCTTCTGTCGATCAGGCAGAGGCAATCACAAAGCCGCTGTATTCGGACGCAGGCAGTGGAATTGTGTTGAACTTAAACGGTGGTGTGGAAATCGAGGGTCAATCAATTCCCAGCGGTATCATCATGTTGCCTACAAGTATGCAGGCGGAGCACGTTTGTATGCAACCTGGATGTCTATTTGTAGGCATCCGCTTTCATCCTGCTATTGGCTATGGAGTGTTGGGTCGTCACTATATTGAACCGACGCTGCTGGCAAAAGAAGACGACATATTTCAACTTCATTCATTACATACATCATTGAAAAATGAGCCTGATATACAGCAATACATACCTATGCTGTACGAATGGGCAGAACAAAATCTAGACTTCACAGATGTTATTCCTCAAACCCTTGAAAAGTCATTGCAGTACATTAGCCAAGCCGCTTCTTTAAGCACCTTACAAAGTGAGGTAGATGTCAGCCAGCGACAAATTGAACGTATCTGCAAACTCTGGCTGGGTATGACACCAAAACACTATCAGCGCATATTACGAATTCGTAAAGCCATTGAGTGTTTGCGCGAAAATCCATCGGCCAATCTTGCCGATGTAGCCCATGATTTTGGTTTTAGTGACCAAGCCCATATGACGCGGGAGTTTCGTACGATTGCACGCTTGACGCCCAAGCAAGTTTTGCAAAAGAAAGTCATTCGCTGATAGCGTTAGGCTTTGTCCCCATCATTTAAAGTATACTTTTCAATACATTATCTTTACACACAAAGTGATGATGCAGTGCCGAATACTGAATAGACTGTCTCATTCGATTTTGATGTTTATTAACGCAGGAGTATGAACAAGCTGTCAGCAATAAAAGAGCTTTTCCTGACCCTCATCAATGACGCAGTTGTACTATGAGACATAAGCTTTTAGAGGGTGCCAGTGGGAGGCAGATAAAAGGAGTCTTATCATGGAATATATTACCCTTACGCCGGAAAACATCAGTGAAGAACATATTTGCTGCGCTTTTTCCGATAAAAAGTGTCAGGATAGTTATGATGCAAAGAAACAGTGGCTGAAACAGGAGTTTAAAAACGGCTATGTTTTTAGGCGCCTAGATGAGCGCGCTAAAGTCTTTATTGAATATGGTCCGGCAGAACACTTCTGGGCACCGGTCAAAGCCGATAACTTTTTAATGCTAGGGTGCTTTTGGGTATCCGGAAAGTATAAAGGGCATGGACAGTCGATTTGATAAGATTATCAATGCCGCTAAGTGAATCGAGAACGGCAAAAAAAGCACCTCTATGGTTGTCCAAATAAGCTGGCTTAGTTTTGACCCTTTCGTATCGCTATTTGAGTGAGAACCGGACCTATCAATTCAAATATAACGGTGGTGCTGATCACCAAAGACAGCAGTAATTGACGCTGTTCCGGCAAGGCGTTGCTTGCCACCAACGCCATACCAATGGCGACGCCCGCTTGTGGTAATAGGGCCAGCCCCATCCAGTTTTGTGTGGCTTGGGGTGCATGAGAAAGTTTGCCAGCTAGCCAAGCGCCACTGTATTTCCCGAATGCACGCAGACCAATGTATAGCAAACCGATGGCGCCGATGTTCTGTAGTGTGGATAACTCTAATGATGCACCGGCAAGAACAAAGAATGTCACCATGAATGGCCATTCTATGTTTTCGATGGCATGGAACGGATAATCATGATGTTTAGCCAGATTCGCAATCACGGCCCCCATCACCATGGTCGCTATGAGATGACTAAAGCCAAAGAAAATTGCAATACCGCCACATACAAACACCACACCCAGCGCTTCCGTGATACCGGGTTCACCGGGATTAATACGGCCGGTTAAATAGGCGGCGGGCAGGCCAATCAATAAACCAACGACTAAAGCCCCTCCTATTTCTCGACCGGCATGCAAAAGCGATGTCCATTCTAATGTGCCGTTTTGCATGCCTGACACGATGGCTAAGCCAATGGCAAACAAAAGTAATGCCCAAACATCATCTAACGCAACAATGGCAATCAATAAACGGCCAAAGCGCGACTCAGGACCATTTTCCATGACTAGGTCGAGAATGGCGGCAGGTGCGGTCGCTGCTGCGATACAACCTAGGATGATAGAAAGCTGCACACTGACCCCACAAGCATAAAGGCCAAGGGCAACAATCAATGTGGTTGCGAGGGCGGCGATAATGGATATAGCCAATACCTGTGATGCCGTCTCCTGTAGATGTTCTTTTGTGAGTTTACTGCCAATCAAAAAGCCCACCATTAGCAATGTCATGTCGGCAATTAAATCAAAATGGGAGGTAAATAAATGAGGAATTAGATTAAGTGCTTCAGGACCAATGAGAATACCGAACAGTAATAATAAAGTAATACGTGGTAGCACCGTCCTTTTAGCGATAGTGGATGTGATTAAGCCAATAAGCAGAATGCCGCCGATGGTTAAAACAAAACTATCGCTACTAACCATGTTATAAGTTCCTTAGTGAGTGGCCTTACTTTTGCCCTTTAATTTTTGAATCAGTATGCCTGCAATAATTAAGCATAGCCCCCAAATCGTTGCACTATGAATGGCTTCTCCCAGTATTTGTGAAATAAACACAAGAGACAAAAATGGGCTTAAAAATATTAGGCTACTGATACCGGCCGTATGCTCGGTTTTGTGCAAGGCTGTTTGCCACAGCCAAAAGGTCACACCCATTTCAAATAGACCAACATAGCTGGCGGCTAGCAAACCCTGCCAACCCCATGTCACAGGTTCTGAAAAAACCAAAGCAATAAGCCAAACGGGAATCAAAGCAATGGTAAAACCAATGAATAAGCTCAACACTGGATCATCTTGGTTACGGGTATTAAATATCCAATACAAAGCCCAGAATAGTGTGCTGGCAAACGCGAGTATCACACCGGGGATATTCGAGAAGTTAAGCCCTAATACATCCCCTTCCGTGGCGATAATCAGCGCCCCTGCGTAGGCCATGATTAACGCAATGATGTCTTGCAGTTTTAGCTTGTGACCAAGAAAAGGCACACTCAATAAGCTAAGGGTGATGGCCCATGTATAGTTGATGGTTTGTGCTTGCTGGGCGGGTAAAAGATCATAGGCTTGAAATAGAATAATGTAATAAAGTGTTGGATTAATAGCCGCTAATAAGAGATACAGTTTTTTTTGTTTTTGAAAGTGAGGTAAAGCTTGTGACAGCTTGCCTTGCTTAATTAAAACCGCCAATAAAAAAACAGCAGATACAGAAACAGCAATAGCCAATAAATAAAGTGGCGTTAAAAATTCCAAAGCGATCTTGAAGGCAGTAGCTACCGTGGACCAAAGTAGTACTGCTGATAGAGCGTAGATGTAGGCTTGTTGATGCTGGCTCATATTGTCCCGAATAAAAACTGAAATATTCTTTTATTATTTGCGTTGCTTTAACCACCCGTTACGAACAGCCAACGCTATTTTTTCTTTAAACCAAGCATGCACATCTGGATTAATATCTGCAATAAAGGCATGGGCTTTTTCTACTTGATCTACGTAAACCCCGTTTTCTTGCCACGCTTTTCCTTCGCTTTGCACATTGAGCATAAAGGGTAAAACGCGATCCATTACTTTTAAGAGTTTCGTTTCTTCTGAGTCGCCGTATTCTTGTTCATCCCACAGGGTTAAAAGCTGTTGGATGGGATTGCCATCATGGTTTTGCAATAGCTCTAAACCTTTGCGCTCTTCGCTATCGGCTTGCGATCGTTTATCGCTATAAAGAAACGTATCGCCTGCATGGATTTCACCAAGGTCGTGTACAAGTGCCATCTTGATAAGTTTTTCCTGATCATAATCATAGGGCAGGTATTCCGCCATGGCCCAGCAGGCCATGGCAAGATGCCATGAATGTTCGGCACTATTTTCATAGCGCTCAGCCCCAGTCACGTAGCTTTTACGATTAACCAGTTTCAGCTCATCAAGGGCATAAAAAAAATCAGTGAGTGAATGGATGTTTGTGGATTGCTTAGACATAAGAATAAACGCACGGTAAATGTGCGTTTATTCTACTGGCAAAAGAGAGGCTTTTATAGCGAGATGGAGAGTTTACTTTTAGAACCGTTTTTCCAGGGTGGCTTTGATACCTGCCGCATCAATGCCCATTTCCGCCCATTGTTCTTTTTGGCTACCATGTTCAATGCATTCGTCAGGAATACCCAAGAAAGTAACGTTTGTTTGAATATCTTTCGAGGCAAAGAATTCGCTCACTGCACTGCCGGCACCACCCATAATGGCGTTGTCTTCTAGGGTCACGAAATACCTATGATCGCTCGCTAACTGGATTAGCAAGGTTTCATCTAAAGGTTTAGCGAAGCGCATGTCTACTAGGGTAATGTCTTGACCATTTGCCAATTCTGATAATGCTTTTTCGGCTTCTTCCAGTAGTGGGCCAAAACATAACACTGCAATGCCAGACTGACCCTTTTGCAATACTTTAGCTTTACCAATTTCTAAGGTCTCTTGTTTAGCGGTGACGTTTACTTCTTTACCGCTTCCGCGTGGATAACGCACTGCAGCCGGTCCATTGAACTGATAAGCCGTATTTAAAAGTAAGCGACATTCGTTTTCGTCACTTGGGCAAGCAATTACCATATTAGGAATACAGCGCATAAAGCTAATGTCGTAGGCGCCTGCGTGAGTTGGGCCATCGGCCCCTACGACACCGGCACGGTCTACTGCAAACGTCACATCCAAATTTTGAATGGCTACGTCATGAACCAGCTGATCATAACCGCGCTGCAAGAATGTGCTGTATATGGCGACCACAGGTTTGCTGCCTTCGCAGGCCATGCCCGCGGCTAATGTCACTGCATGTTGTTCTGCAATAGCCACGTCAAAATAACGATCAGCATAGTCTTCACTGAATTTTACTAAATCGCTGCCTTCGCGCATGGCTGGGGTTATACCAAACAGCTTTTTATCCGCCGCAGCTTGGTCACAAATCCATTCACCAAAAATATTGCTAAAGCTTTTGGCTTTTTTCTGATTGGGATTCACTTTCGTCGTTTGCGGTGAAAGTGCGTGATATTTAATTTGTTCCTGTTCAGCGGGTTCGAATCCTTTACCTTTTTTGGTAATGATATGCAGGAATTGCGGGCCTTTCAGCTCGCGCATATTGCGCAAGGTACGAACAAGAGCATCCACGTCATGCCCATCAACGGGGCCTACGTAATTGAAACCCAGTTCTTCAAATAGAATGCCCGGTGTTAAGAAACCTTTAACATGCTCTTCCGTCTTCGTGGCCAGTTCCCACGCGTGAGGAATGTTACTTAATACTTTGCGTGAACCTTCGCGCATCACGGCATAGGTCTTACTGCTTAAAATTTTGCTGAGATATTTATTAAGGCCACCAACGTTTTCACTAATCGACATATCGTTATCATTTAAGATCACTAACATATCGGTATCGGTGTGACCTGCGTGGTTCAATGCTTCAAATGCCATCCCCGCAGTCATGGCACCATCGCCGATAACGGCGGCGACTTTTTTATCACTACCTTGCTGGCGTGCGGCTATAGCCATACCTAAAGCGGCGCTAATTGAGGTAGAGCTGTGGCCGACACCAAAGGTATCAAAAATACTTTCTTTGCGTTTAGGGAAAGGCGATAAACCTTCTTTCTGGCGAATGCTGGGTAATTGTTCGCGACGACCCGTTAGCGCTTTATGAGGGTAAGCTTGATGACCCACATCCCATACAAGCAGATCCTCCGGTGTATCGTAGACGAAATGCAATGCCACGGTCAGCTCGACTACACCAAGACCGGCACCAAAGTGTCCACCGCTTTGTCCGACACTATAGAGCAGGTAATGACGTAGCTCTGTAGCCAGTTGTGGCAGTTGCTTGGCATCGAGCAAGCGTAAGTCAGCAGGCTCGTTTATCGTATCAAGCAAAGGCGTTGATGGCCGAGTGGTTGGGATATGATGGAACATGAATTACCGCAGTTCTTTAAAAAGGCGCCATTTTACCCATAAAACAGTGAAATGGCATGATTTGATTTAATACGTTCGCTCAATAATATAGCGAGCGATATCCTCTAGTGGGCTTGTGTCCGCATCCAATTTCCTCAAGGCATCCCGCGCTTGTTGATGTAGATCTTGCGCTTTGCGTTTAGCACCATCCAACCCTAATAAGGAAACATAAGTGGGTTTATTGCGCGATTCATCAGACCCTTGAGGTTTCCCTAGTGTACGGGTATCACTGATCACATCCAAGATGTCATCCTGTACCTGAAAGGCTAAGCCAATTGCTTGGGCGTAGACAGATAAGTAGCTGAGTTGTTGCTCGCTGGCATTGGCGCATAGGCCACCCAATTTTACGCTAGCCTCAATTAATGCGCCGGTTTTGTGCAAGTGCATGTTTTGCAGATATTCGATATCTACTTGTTTGTCGACGGCCTCTAAATCAAGACTTTGACCACCGGCCATACCCGCCAAACCACTAGCGTGAGCCAAGGTTTGTACCATGCGTAATTGCTGCTGTGGTGCCATGCCATCAATTGGCTGTACTAATACTTGGAAAGCTTGTGTTTGCAGGGCGTCACCGGCCAATATGGCGGTGGCTTCGTCAAACGCAATATGACAAGTGGGTTGGCCGCGGCGCAGTTCATCGTCATCCATGGCAGGTAGGTCGTCATGCACAAGGGAATAGGCATGGATCATTTCCACGGCAAGGGCACATTGATCAGCGGCTTGCAGATCTCCAGAGAGTGATCGTGTCGTGGCATATACCATTAATGGACGAACACGCTTGCCACCGTTGAGCAGGCTGTATGTCATGGCGTCTTTTAAACGTTGCGCATCGACGTTGGGAAGTACGTAATCAGCCTTCAAAATCGATTGGAAGCGATCTTGACTCCATGTTTGAAATTCTTGAAATGTCATGGCGTTAGTCTACGTCGCTCTCAAAATCTTGAGCAATGCTTTCACCATTTTGCTCCATCAAAATCTGTACTTTTTGTTCCGCATCCGACAGAGCTTTTTGACATTCGCGAGTCAGTTTTACACCGGTTTCGAACGCTTTAAGAGATTCTTCTAGGCTGTATTCGCTGTTTTCTAGTTTATCTACGAGCTCTTCTAACTGCTTGAGGGACTTTTCAAAGTTCTGTGCCATGACTGATATCGTCTATCCAAATATGCGTGCTTCGGATTGTATCGCAATCTGCAGTGCAAACTCTAATTTCGTGTCTAAACTTTAAATGAGATCGGTATTTTTAACGCCAGACGGGACTGCAAAGGACGTTACAGATGGTGAAATGGAGTAAAGCGTGGATTTAGCGACACTGGTTGGCCTCATTGGTTGTTGGGTCATTATCGCCGTAGCCATGGTGCTTGGTGGCGACCCAGCTATGTTCTTCAACGTACCTTCTTTATTAATCGTGGTGGGTGGCGCCTTGTTTGCCGTGCTCATGAAGTTTGAGCTTGGGCAGTTTCTTGCTGCCGGCAAAGTGGCCGGTAAAGCGTTTAGTTTTAAGCTACCCAAGCCAGATGCCATGATTGATGAGATCGTTGAGCTGGCAGGTGAGGCTCGTAAAAATGGCTTATTGGCCCTTGAGGGCAAGGAAGTGAGCTACGACTTCTTAGCCAAGGGTATTCAGCTTTTAGTGGACGGACATGATCCAGAGGTTGTGAAAACACTTCTTAGCAAAGATATGCGTCTTGCCGCAGATCGCCATAATACCGGCAGTGCTATATTTACCCAGATTGGTGATGTGGGGCCTGCCATGGGCATGATCGGCACACTGATTGGTCTCGTTGCCATGCTTGCGAATATGGATGATCCCAAGGCCATCGGGCCTGCCATGGCCGTTGCTTTGTTAACGACCCTATATGGTGCAATGTTGGCCAATATGTTGGCCTTACCGATTGCTGACAAATGTAAATTGCGTGCAGCAGAAGAGGGAAGATTGCAAGCCATGGTCTTGGACGCTTTGCTGGCTATTCAAGCTGGCCAAAACCCTCGTGTGATAGATTCGATTCTGCGTACCTATTTGCCTGAATCAAAACGCGGCGCAGAGGCAGAGTAAGTATGGAATTACCTGTGCTCATGATGATGCACATGGGAGAGCATCATGGCAGATGAAGAAGAACAAGAATGTCCCGAATGCCCCCCTGGGTTACCCGCATGGTTAGCTACCTTTGGCGACTTAATGTCGCTATTGATGTGCTTCTTTGTGCTTTTACTGTCGTTCGCTCAGATGGATGCTCAGAAATTTAAGCGGCTTGCAGGTGAGTTGCGTATGGCGTTTGGTGTGCAGACCACGATTCGTGCGGATGATCCACCTAAAGGAACCAGTGTTATTGCTAAACACTTTAGCCCTTCTATCCCCGAACCTACTCCGATTAATGAGATACGACAAAAGACATCTGATGTGACGCAAAGCTCATTAGAGGTCCTCTGCCAAGATGCTATTACCGCGCAAACCGAAGCTAAGGGTAATACGGGCAAGCAAACCCGTGAGATTACGGTGCCAAAGGAAAGTGAGTCACAGAAAAAACAAGCAGAACAAGCAGAAGAAACCGCCTTTGAATTGGCAACCGAGCTTGAGCGAGAAATTAGCAAAGGCCAAGTAGAGCTGGAAACACAAGGCAGTAAAATAGTGATTCGCATTCGTGAAAAAGGCTCCTTTAATGCGGGCGGTGCTTACGTGGAAGATGAGTTCCTACCGGTGTTGGATACCATTCGAGAAGTTTTGGTTGAAGTTCCTGGGCGCATTAGTGTTGAAGGGCATACCGATAGCACTCCTTTAGGAAGAGGGGGGCGTTATAATTCTAACTGGGAACTCAGTGCTGCTCGTGCAGCCGCAGTCGCGGAGTATTTATTCATTGCACCTGAGATGCCAGAGAGCCGTTTCCGAGTGGTTGGTCATGGTAGCGTGCGTCCTGTGGCTGAAAATAAAACCGCTGAAGGGCGCGCTAAAAACCGTCGAGTGGAGATCATCGTATTACGCAGTAAGCCTCAAGATAATGATGATCAGCCTGACTTGGCTCCAGGTGAAACCGGTTTTGAGAATCAACTAAATGCAACACCCGAAGACTTTGGGTTGGACCCAGAAGAAATATTTTAAGGTAGCGTGAATGCAGCAGGAACGTCGGCGTTATTTTCGTATTGATGATGAGATTGCACTGAGTTTTACCTTGGTGGATGATTTGCAAAAGGTTGAACCTGATCATCAGCAAATGGACGAGGATACGCGAGAATACCACATGAGTTTAGAAGTGCAGCTGCGTCACGCCATGGTTGATGTTCGTGCGCAATCCCCTAAATTAGCTCATGTGCTAGATCTAATGAACCAAAAGATCAATTTATTGCGCTCGAGTGAGAATTTACACGAAAACCATCCAACCATGAAAAGCGCCAATATCAGTGCTTGTGGGATGGCCTTTACTTGGTCGGAAAAACTTGATGTTAATCAGGCTCTTATGGTTAATCTGTATCTTCAGCCCCATCATGAACTCGTACGAACCAAGGCGTACGTGGCTGCGGTTAGTGACAATCCAGAGGCCGAAGATGAGCAAGATGCCTATCTCATTCGTTTGGACTTTGTAGAGATGAATCAAGCCTATCAAGAGATCTTGATTCAGCATGTGGTACAGCGTCAAGGTCGACAATTACGCCAACGTCGCGATGATGAAGAAAGTAGTGAATAATACGCTGTCACATCCTTAAAAATTTCATCTAAATGCAAGGTGTTTGACGCATAAGCGTGTATAATCGGCCCCATGAGTAAAACAAAAAAGAGCAACAAAACTATCAAAGATCCTTTCGCCAAGCGTGAAGCTGGCAAATATGACAATCCTATCGTGAGCCGTGAGGCGATTTTAGCCCACTTAGAAAAGATCAATACTCCCCAAACCCATTGGCAAATGGTAGAAGAATTCCATCTGCAAGACGATGAACAAATTGAAGCCTTACGTCGTCGACTGATTGCTATGTGTCGTGATGGGCAACTTTTTGAGAACCGTCGTCGTCAGTTTATGCCCATTAGTGCGGCCGAATTAATCCAAGGTCGGATTCAAGGGCATAAAGATGGCTATGGTTTTGTCATACCAGATGACGGCAGTAGTGATCTTCATCTAAGTCAGAAGCAAATGCGTAAAGTGTTTGATGGCGATAAAGTGAATGTGCGCGAAGTGAGTGATAACCGAGGTAAGCGCGAAGCCATCATTGTCGAAATTATGCAGCGTAATACGCATCAAATCGTGGGACGTTTTTACATGCAAGGTGAGGCAGGTTATGTGGTACCTGATAACCGTCGCATTACCCAAGAGATTCTTGTCAATCAGCAGGACATGAAAGATGCGCAGCATGGTCAGTTTGTGGTGGCCGAGATTCTAGTGCAACCTGATAACCGACAGAATCCTATTGGACGAATTACAGAAGTATTAGGTGATCATCTGGCACCAGGTATGGAAATTGATGTAGCCCTTCGTAGCCATGAGATTCCCCATGAGTTTAATCAAGCAGTTTTAGATCAAGTCAAAGCCATTCCTGATGAAGTAGAAGAAAAAGACAAAGCCCAGCGCATCGATTTACGTGACTTGCCGTTAGTGACTATCGATGGTGAAGACGCAAAAGACTTTGATGACGCTGTGTATGCTAAATACAATCCTAAGACTAAGGGTTATACCCTGTACGTGGCGATCGCAGATGTTAGCCATTATGTGGGTGTGAATACACCGTTAGATATAGAAGCACAAAACCGTGGTAATAGTGTTTATTTCCCTGAGTTTGTGGTGCCTATGCTGCCAGAAAAACTCAGTAATGGATTATGCTCTCTAAAACCTAAAGTGGATCGCCTTTGCATGGTTTGTGAAATGACCATCAGCCAAAAAGGTCGCCTAAGTGGTTATAAATTCTATGAAGGCATTTTGCATAGTCATGCTCGCTTAACCTACAACTTAGTAGGCAAGATCCTGAGTGAAGACTCAGAAAACGAAGCAGCTATGGAAGAGCGTGAGCAATTAAGAGAGCAATACGACTATATCGTTCCGCAATTGGAAGACCTACACGGCTTATATAAAGTTTTGCGTAAGTCTCGCACAGAGCGCGGTGCTATTGATTTCGAAACCACTGAAACACGGATTATCTTTAACAGCGAGCGCAAGATTGAAGATATCGTACCGGTAGTACGCAATGACGCCCATAAGTTAATTGAAGAGTGCATGCTGATTGCCAACGTGGCGACAGCGCGCTTTTTAGAAAAACAGGGTATGCCTTCACTGTACCGTGTACACCAAGGTCCTACTGAACAAAAACTGGCAAACGTAAAACAGTATCTAAACGAGCTTGGCATTATCTTAAGTGGTGGTGAGAAGCCCACACCCAAAGACTACGCAGAGGTATTGCAACAGGTGCAGGATCGTCCTGATGCGCACTTAATCCAAACCATGTTACTACGTAGCATGAGCCAAGCAGTGTACCAGCCTGATAACGAAGGCCACTTCGGTTTAGCGTTTCCCGCATATACACATTTTACCTCGCCGATTCGTCGCTATCCTGATTTATTGGTGCATCGTGCTATTCGCGGCTTAATTCGCAGTACAAAAGATGATGAAGCTTTGCTAAAACACATTCGTCGAGTGGATGGCGCTAAACCGATTCCGCAAAAGCACATTTATCCATACGACACCACAGTGTTATTGCAGCTAGGCGAGCAATGCTCAATGACGGAACGCCGCGCAGATGATGCTACCCGTGATGTGGCCGACTTCCTTAAATGTGAATATATGCGCAGTCATATTGGTGATCAATTTACTGGTGTGGTGAGCTCGGTTACCAACTTTGGTTTGTTCGTTGAATTAAATGAGCTTTTCATAGAGGGTCTCGTGCATGTCAGCAACTTAGATAGTGACTTCTATAATTTTGACCCAGTGCGCATGGTGTTGAAAGGCGAACGCACAGGCAAGCGTTTCCACATGGGTGACACAGTGGAAGTGATTGTCAGTCGAGTAGATCTTGATGATCGCAAGATTGATTTTCAGCTGGTGGATGGTAGCAGTGTTAAGCGCTTTAAACCGAAGAAGAAATCATCGAGCAAGTCAGCCAAAGGTGTGCGTAAGCGTGCAGTGTCTGACAGTGATAAGAAAGAGGTGATTGAGCATAGTCGCAGTAAGAAAAAGGCTTTAATGGAAGAAGCTAAGCAAGCTAGCAAAAAGAAAAAACCTAGCAAACGACAAAAGCTCAATAAAAAGAAAAGCGCGGCTAAAAAAAGCAAGAAGTCGAAGAAAAAGTAGTAACCGAAAATGAATGACGAAATTGTATTTGGTATCCATGCCGTTAAAAATTTGCTAAAGCGCAGTCCAGAAAGGGTTCGCGAAATCTTTTTACAAAAAGGTCGTGACGACGAGCGCTTGATGGATATTGTTCAGTTAGCTAATAAGAACAGTATTAATTTACAAGCGGTTAAAAAGACCGTGCTAGACGATCGTGCCCAAGGCAACCACCAAGGTGTGATAGCGCGAGCAAAGCCTGTTCAATCGAAAGACGAAAATCAATTGTTACAGCAGCTTGATAGTTTAGATGAGCCGGCCTTTTTATTGGTCTTGGATAGTGTGACGGATCCACATAATTTAGGCGCTTGTTTGCGCACAGCGGATGCAGCGGGTGTGCATGGTGTGATCGCTCCAAAAGATAAAGCAGTGGGCTTGACTGCAACCGTTAGCAAAGTAGCGTGCGGTGCTGCTGAATCAGTGCCGTTTTATCAGGTGACGAATCTTGCCCGTACCATGAAAGAACTTCAAGAGCGTGGAATCTGGCTGTATGGCACAGCAGGAGAAGCCAGCGAATCGGTTTTTAAAACGGATTTAAAAGGTCCGATTGCCATCGTCATGGGTGCCGAAGGAAAAGGTTTACGCCGTTTGACTCGAGAAGCGTGTGATCATTTGATTAACATTCCTATGGCAGGCGATGTGAGTTCCCTGAATGTCTCTGTGGCAACCGGTGTGTGCTTATTTGAAGCCGTGCGTCAGCGTCAATCGTCGTAATTTACACTGACCCAAATTGATCAATCTATGCTAAGGCGATTGCTTGATTTGGTTCAATGTATCTAGGGACACTTTAAGCCGATCACGCGGCGATTGCATTTCTAAAATGGCTTGTTGTACGTCGCCATTCATGCGAATCACAGAGAACAGTTTAAAACTAAATTCCTCTACTGGCATATCCACCCATTCTGATGAGGCTAATCGATCATTTATGCTGGGGTCACCGCCACTCAATGCCATTAAGCGATGTAATATTTTATCTTGCAGTTGCGATGCTTCTTCGTGTTCGTTTTCGCTCATGGGCTTGTCTTTATACAAGCGGCACTTCGCGATCATGAATGGCAATGTTTGAACTTCTTCAACCCATTCATAACGCTTTTCAATTAAAACGTTTATCAATAAGCGTCCGTCTGTCGTGGTATCTACTAATTTACAGTGACCTGCACCAAAAACGGCATACGGTTTATAGGTATCTTGATTGCTTTGTAAGGCTTCTCGGATGTCTTGCTCCGGTTGATGCTCATGCAGTAGCTTTTCAGTGTGACAAACAGCAAGGGGTAAGTTGTTGTCTAAGCAGTGTTTGACCATAGTACGATATCGAGGCTCAAACACATGCAACGGAAAAACAGTGCCTGGAAATACAGCACATTCCGGTATGGGAAAGAGGGCAATATCGACTAATTTCTCATCATTCATATTACCTCTATACGGTAAGTGTTGGATAATAGATGACTGCCAGTTTTTACCAGAATGCTTCTTCGTCCACGTCGGGTGGTGGCGAGTCGTATGGATTATTCTCACTTTCGCGACGTTGTTGCAGTTCCTCTAGTATAGTTCCTGTGCGACCGATGGCCTCATCGCGTTCTTCTTCTTTAACGGCAGCGCCCGCTTCTTGAATATACCCACCGGCACGAGACTGAATGGCTTGTTCGGTGCGTTTGTTCAATACAACAATGGCGATACGGCGGTTCACCGGATCGGTTGGGTCTTCGATATTAAAGTGCGCCTTATCGCCCATACCCACCACCTGCGCGATTTTTTCACTGTCCAGTCCCGCATCGGCAAGAGCTCGACGAGCTGCGTTAGCGCGACCGGCTGAAAGCTCCCAGTTACCCGTATCCCATGGATTGGCGCTACCTGAGCTGTCGGTGTGGCCTGTAATTGAAATTCGATTCGGCACCGCTTGTAAGATAGGCGCCATTTCGTAAAGAATGTCCTCGGCATAATATTTTAAACGCGAACTTCCTGGGTTAAACATAGGGCGATTGGTTTTATCCACGATTTGGATACGTAGGCCTTCCCGCGTGATATCCACTTTTAACTGATCTTTGTAGGGAGTGAGTGTGGCACTGGCATTGATTTTATCCATGACCTCGGATTGCAATGACTCCAAGCGTGCTCGCTCAATAGCTTCGGCGGCACTTTCAATCTCTTCGGCTTGCAAAACTTTGGTGGGATCTACGGTTTCGCTGACGGCTACGTTGTCTTGCACACTGGGGCTACCGCCTAAGTCGATGACCCATTTACTCGGCACTTTGTTGCCATCTTCATATGCGGCAGGATCATTAAAGTAACCTGCAACGGCTTCGATTTCTTCTTGGTTTGAACTATTGATTAGCCATAAGATCAGGAAGAGGGCCATCATCGCCATGGCAAAGTCAGCAAGCGCTACCTTCCATGCGCCACCATGATGGCCATGGCCACCTTTTTTTACGCGTTTGATGATGATCTGTTGTTGATCAAACTTGTCCATAAGACCTCAAAGGGCTTAGCGAGCCCGAACTTTACTTTCCAACTCGCTGAATGTTGGGCGGTCATGGGCGAATAACACTTTACGACCAAACTCTACTGCTAGCTGAGGTGGCAGACCGTTCACGGATGCTACTATGGTTGCTTTAGCGCTTTCATATAGCTTGATCTCTTCGTGAGCGATGTGCTCCATTTTGGATGCGATGGGGCCAAAAAAACCGTAGCCAAATAGCACACCGGAGAAAGTACCCACCAATGCGGCAGCAATGTGTTTACCGATTTCTTCCATTGGGCCATCTATGGCTCCCATGGTTATGACGATGCCTAATACTGCTGCAACGATACCAAAACCGGGCATGGCGTCAGCGATTTTTTGAATGGCACTACCCGGTTGACTCAGTTCATGCATGCGCGTATCGATTTCCATATCCATGAGGGCATCAAGTTCATGAGCTTGCATGTTACCTGCGGCAATTAGACGAAAATAGTCAGCAATAAAATCGGCAAGATGATGATTTTGCTGAATGGCCGGATATTTAGAGAAAATTCCAGAGCTTTGTGGATTTTCCACATCGGCTTCGATGGACATCATGCCTTCTTTCCGGCTCTTGTTAAGAATGTCGTAGATGAGACTGAGACAATCCATATGCATGGCTTTATTAGCTTTACCGCCAGTAATTACCTGCGGCAACATCTTGAATACGTCTTTGTGCACACCACCGGGGTTGCTAACGATGTGGGCCCCAATGCCAGACCCTAAAATGATAATGAATTCATAGGGTTGCCAGAGGGCAAGTAATACACCGTGCGCGCCAAGGTAGCCAAAAATTACGCTACAAATGACCACGGCCATACCAATGAAAAATAGCATGCGTCTTCCCTTAACGGCTCATTCCTACATCCCTGAGCCAAAACCTTTCAACATGAACTAAAGTTAATTAAAGGTCAGAAAATCATATTCCACAAATACATGAATGCAAAAATGGCAAATGGAACCCGGCAATGGGTGGAGAAGTTAGTATCAACTCCCCTGCCAGTGCAGAAGGCGTCAGCCAAACTGTTAACCAAACAAATCAAAGAGCAAGCGTCATTGGCGGATATGGCCCATACGGTGGCCCGAGATCCCGCTTTGTGTCTGCATCTGTTCCGCGCGGCCAATCGCGTAACTCAGTCTGATGATGCCGAAGTGTTGAGCTTGAATCATGTCATGTCTACTTTGGGTATGCAGGGCATTATTGATATTGTGAAAAAGGCACCCAAGATTCAAACCCCCGCCAAAGACGCATTTCGTGGAGCCTATGTGCAAGCGCAAATCAGCAGTGGTTTGTCAGGTTTTTTGGCAGAACATTGGGGGCAGAAATGCCATATTGGTAATCCCGAGCGCTTAAAGTGGGCTGCCATATTGGCGGGCGCTCCTTACTGGGGACTATGGCGCATTGGTTATCAGAAAATGCGGCAGTGGCAATGGCAAGTATGGGTAGAGGGCAAGCACCACCAAACCGTAGAGCAACAATTGTTCGGTTCTCATCTGGAGGACATCGTGCGCATAGCGGGTCGCCAATTGGGACTGCCAAATCTGGCTCAACACTCTCTAGAGCGGGCGGAACTGCCGGATACGAAACAGTGGGCCATGTTAGCGGAGGATAATTATCGCGAGTTTATGGATGAAGACGCTTCTCTTCGACATCTTTGGCGTAAGCCAGAAACCTTGCTCTCCATTTTGCAGCGCTTGTCACAACAACAAGAACTGGGCTGGTGGCACGGGCGCAATCAAATGTTTCATATCATGCTTGCCCATCTCAGTAACCAGCCTCTTTTCAAGGCTTATCAACAGCATCATCAAATTGCAGTTGCCTATAGTCGAGAGTTTTCTATGGTCGATGGTTTTTTACCTGCGTATTCGTTGGTTTGGAGTTATACACCTGAGACACCTTTCATTCGACGTCCAGTAGATTGTGTACAGCAGGCTCAGGATGCAGTGGTTGCTAAACCTAAAAAAACGGTGCCCAAGGTAGAAAAACCTCGTGCGGCCAATGTCGACCTGATTCAAGAGTTAGTCACTAAATTTAGGCAACAAGTGAGCGACTTCGAAAACATCCATGATATCTTGTTAACAACTAACCGGGCTTTATATGAAGGTCTGGGTATGCAGCGGGTTTTTGTTTGTGTCTTAAATAAAGATGGTTCGGCGTTGCGTCCGCTTTATTGCCAAGGGGTTAGCAAAGAAAGCCCTATTCGAAGCTTGAAGATCGTCCTAGATAAAAATCGATTATTTTCGAAGCTGCTTAATCATCAAAGCAGCTTTAAAGTTGATAAAAGCAACTATCGACAGGCGCAGAACATGTTGTCTTCTGACGTCGTCATGACACTTGGTCAAAAGGACTTTATGGCCATGAGTTTGTTCGCTAACGACAAGCCCATTGGTGTGGTCTATGCCGATACCACAGGCGGTGAATCCCCTCTTACTGAAAAAGAGTACAAGGCCTTTAAAACCATTTGCCAAGGGGCAAGTCATGCGTTAGGGGCATTCGCTCGGCAGCGATCATCGTAAAAGATTACCTGACACTCTCGCTTAGCTTGTTTAGAATAGCGCCAATCCCATAAAAGAGGTTACGCATGGCATTACCATTGATTATTGAGCCACAGGACTTGCAAGCTGCAATGCAAGCGTCTCAGAAATTGCTCATTATTGATTTAGGCAAAGCCGAAACCTATCAACAGGCTCATGTTCCTGGCGCGGTACACGTACCTCCGGCGGATATTCAGCTAGGTACCAAACCGGCGCCAGGTAAATTACCGCCAGCACAGCAGTTAAGTCTGCTATTCAGCCGCTTAGGTTTGACCCCTGATACACATGTTGTGGTATATGACGATGATGGTGGTCCTTGGGCGGGGCGCATGATTTGGGTATTGGATAGTATTGGTCATCGCGATTACAGCTTTTTGAATGGCGGTATTCACGCTTGGTTGGCAGAAAAGATGCCAGTGGAAAGCCAATCGGCTCAGCCTCAAGCCAGTGATTACACCGTAGGCGAGATTGATACCAGTGTAAGCATTACGAAAAATGAATTGTTGAAGGCGATTCAAGAGAATCAAATTCAGATATGGGATGCCCGTTCTTATCAAGAATATACGGGTGAAAAAGCCGTAAGCGCTCGCGGTGGTCATTTACCCGGAGCCCGTAGTTATGAGTTCAGCCGAGCCTTAGACATGAATGCCCATATGCGCTTGCGCCCTCTAGATAGCATCAAGCAAGAATTGATGGATATGGGGATTAATGGCGAACAAACCATTGCCACCCATTGTCAGACCCATAGACGCTCTGGATTAACCTATGTGATTTGCAAAGCATTGGGTTGGCCGGTGCAGGCCTATGATGGTTCTTGGAGTGAGTGGGGCAACGACGAAAGCACCCCAATTAATACTGGCGAACAGCCGTAACGAATTAATTTAGCAATATATTGGAATTAACTGAGTGAATAAAAAAGATCTATTTGTATTAAGCCAATACTTGGTGCCTCAGCATTCGCTATCCCGTCTTGTGGGATGGTTTGCAAGCACTGAGATTAACTGGATTAAAAATACCTTTATTGAAAAGTTTGCTGCCAAATACGACGTCAATATGGACGAAGCATTGGAAGAAGACTTGCGTGCTTATAAATCCTTTAACGATTTCTTTACGCGCGCATTGAAAGACGGTGCGCGTCCCATTTCTGACGACAAAATTGTTAGCCCAGCAGATGGTGCCGTTAGCCAACTTGGTGAAATTGAGTTGGGCCGTTGCTTTCAGGCGAAAGGTCGTGACTTTGGTGTGAATGAACTACTAGGTGGTGACGCTGAACGTGCCGAACCTTTCATGAAAGGGGATTTCGCCACGATTTATTTATCACCAAAAGATTATCACCGTGTGCATATGCCATGTGATGGCGTATTGAAGGAAACCGTTTACGTACCGGGTGATTTGTTCAGTGTAAACCCTGCCACAGCGGAAGGTGTGGATGGATTATTTGCGCGCAATGAACGCCTTGTGTGTATGTTTGAAACCGAACACGGTCCTATGGCCATGGTTTTGGTGGGCGCCATGATCGTAGCGGGTATCGAAACGGTATGGTCTGGTCAGGTTTGCCCACTACCGAAAAAAGCTCAGGTTCAGAAATACGATGGTGGAGAAATTCGACTGAAGAAAGGTGATGAAATGGGACGCTTTAAGTTAGGTTCAACCGTGATCCTTTGCTTCCCACCGGATACCATTGATTTTAATGACGAGATCAAAGCGGAATCGCCATTGAAAATGGGTCAAGGCATCGCCGATTAATTGGCCTATACACCTCTGACGTTAACGTCGCCGAGACTGGCTATAATTTGCTGATAGCTTTCAAAGCGACGTTGACTAATTTGTCCATCCTTTATGGCTTGCTTAATGGCGCAACCCGGTTCTGCTTGGTGTTTGCAGTCGCGGAACTTACAGTGTCCCGCAAACGGCTGTAGCTCTTTAAAGCCTTGTAAAATATCTTCCGGCTCCATGTGCCATAGACCGTATTCTCGAATTCCAGGACTATCAATTAAATCGCCGCCACTGGGGAAATGGAACAGTGTTGCATTGGTAGTGGTATGACGTCCCTTGCGAGTTTGCTCGCTAAGATCGCCAACACGAATATCTTCATCGGGCAATAACTGAGAAATAATACTGGATTTACCCACACCGCTTTGACCCACAAATGCACTGATGCGATCTTTTAACAGCGCTGACAATGGTGCCAGACCATTATCCAGTTTGCTGCTGACTTCAATAAAGCGATAGCCTATTTCACTGTAATCTTTAATCAGCTCTGCAAAATGTTCTCGATTGTCGTCGTTGAGTAAATCGATCTTGTTTAAGCATAAGACGGGTTCGATGCCACTGATTTCTGCCGCCACTAGATAGCGATCAATGAGATTGCGGTGGGCATGGGGTTCGGGGGCGATAACAATAACGAGGTAGTTAATGTTGGCGGCAACGGTTTTCAGCTCACCATACATATTAGGGCGCTGCAGTTCGCTTTGGCGATCTGTGCGAGCGACGACCACGCCTTGCTCATTGCCAGCACGATAGGCGACGCTATCGCCGGTAACCAAACCACCTAGGTTGGTACGCATATAGCAACGCATGCGTTCACCAGTGGCGTTTTCCACTAAAACTTGGGTGCCAAAGTGGCTGATGACTTGCCCAGATTGCTCTGGGCCCAGGTCTCCGCCTTCTAACTCGTGGTGTATTTGAGATTCTTTTTTGCTGGCACGTTCTTCACGTTCCGCTTGAATCTTCTTTACTCGCCACGCCTGACGCTTGTTGAGCTTGCGCTTTGCCATGTATTAATAATCGGTTTTGTGTTCAAATTACCTGATTATATCTGACAAACCGCGCAAATTCAGTGAATACGCAGAGAACTGCTCTAAAATGAAAGTATGCGCGCTGCAAGGAAATCTCATGTCTGAAAAAGAAACTCTCAATAAGCACAATTTAATTTGGATCGATCTTGAAATGACGGGTCTAGAGCCGGCACAAGATCGCATTATCGAAATCGCCACCATTGTTACAGATAGCGAGCTCAATGTATTGGCGGAAGGCCCGGTTTTGGCCATTCATCAGCCTGATAGCTTGATGAACAATATGGACGAGTGGAATACACGCACTCATGGCAATTCTGGTTTAACTAAACGTGTGAAAGAAAGTGATATTGATGAGCAAGAAGCGGTAAAGCAAACCATCGCCTTTTTACAGCAGTATGTGGGTAAAGGTGTCAGCCCTATGTGTGGCAACAGTGTGCATCAGGATCGCCGATTCTTGAACAAGTACATGCCTGAGCTAGAAGACTTCTTCCATTATCGCAATTTGGATGTGAGCACGCTAAAAGAATTGGCTCGCCGTTGGGCTCCAGAAAAACTAAAAGGCTTACAGAAAAAGGGTGCACATCAAGCGCTGGATGATATTCGTGAAAGCATTGAAGAGCTGCGCTATTACCGCGAGCACTTGATGAGCATTTAAGCCGCACAGGTAAGTTAAAAAGAAAGGCGATTACTGCAAAGTAATCGCCTTTTTTATCACGGCTATATCAGCAATGATTCATCAATGTCCCTAAATACATCGCAACTCTTTATTAAGCCATTGGCGGTTAAAAACTCTACGCCATAGACTTTGCTGGTGGTTTGATAGTGATCGCGGATGTGTTCAAGTAAAATTGCAAAGTCACCGTCACCACTTAGTAGCACTACTTCCTCTACGTCTTTTGCCGCTTCCATGATATCAATGGTTATGCCCACGTCCCAATCGCCTTTCGCACTGCCATCCCGTCGTTGGATAAAGGGTTTTAAATGAACGTCAAAACCCATATTGCGTAAGGCATCCTGAAATTTGATCTGACTATCAATGCCGCGGTCAATGGCATAGGCATGAGCTTGTACAATGACGCCTTCATTTTTTAATTGTTCTATTAGCGCTTTGTAATTAAATGAGCGCTTGAAGCGATCTCGCGTGGTGTAATAAATGTTTTGCACGTCGGCAAATACAGCAATGTGTTTCATAGTCTGTCTACTAGTGGATATGACGATGCTGACAGACTAGCACAGTCATCCTAGCTCACCTATGGATTGTGAATTTTTTATTGCAGTCATGTTTTTCGACGGCTATTTGAATGTAATTTCGCTAGACTGATTAGGCTATTTACCTGCCTTTTTTGGATGGCTGCTACTATGACCGTGAAGGACGCGATAGACCAAACCAATCAACCTAATGTGCCTCCCAAAGCGTCATTGTTTTCAATAGAAACGATTTTTGACGACAAAGACGATTATGAAGCCTTGCAAAATTACATTCATAAAAACAAAGATACACTTCGTCAACATGTGCCTGAGTTGATTCAGCTGGATAAGTTGCTAGATCAGTCTCTGGGTATGATGCAGGTTAAGATCTTAGATTGGATTCGCGTTCAGAATATAGCGTTACCGATTCCCTTGTTAACCTTGGGTAATGTGTCAAAGGCAGATCATATCCTTTTCATTAGTGCTAGTTTGCATGGAGTAGAGCGTATCGGAACACAAGCGCTATTGGCCTGGATGCAAAGCCTGATTCAACGCTTACGTTGGGATAAATTGTGGCGTAGCCAGTTTGATGAAGATGTTGCTTTGGTAATTATGCCTATGGTTAACCCAGGAGGCATGTATAAAAATACGCGAGCGAATCCCAATGGGGTGGATATCAATCGTCATGCGCCTATTGATGCAGAAGACAGCCCTTCATTTTTGGTGGGTGGTCAGCGTTTTAGTTCATGGTTGCCTTGGTATCGCGGTAAGCATGGGATTGCACCAGAGAAAGAGTTTAGTGTGCTGGAAAGCGTAATTGATACGATTACAGCAGAAAATAAAACGGTTATCGCACTGGATATTCATAGTGGCTTTGGTTTGCGTGATCAGTTGTGGATACCGTATGCATTTCGTAAACAACCGATCAATGACGTGGCGATTTATATGGCGTTGAAAATATTGTGGGAGCGTAATTATCCTCACCACCGATATATATTTGAACCACAAAGTATTCGCTATTTAACCCATGGTGATGTTTGGGATTATTTTCACCGAAAATGTCAGAAATTAAATAAACGTCTACTTCCAATCACATTGGAAATGGGTTCTTGGAATTGGGTTAAAAAACGTCCTGTGCAGCTACTGAGTTTTAGTGGTTTGTTTCACCCCATGGTGCCTCATAGACACGCCCGCGTAATGCGTCAGCATTTAGGGTTATTGGATTTCATGTTGTCTGCCACTCGCAACTTTGATGAATGGTGTCCACAAGGTGATAACTGGTATGCTATGGAGCAAGTTGCTCATGCTATGTGGTATCAGTCGGGCTGATGTTTTGTCATAGTGAATGTCTATGCGGCTTTATCATGAATGATCACATCATGTTTATTGGCGTTATAACTTTCAGTGTTACGTATTTGTTTTTGTTTACGATAATGCCTAACTCTGCGCTGGAACCAGGTATCAATAGCATCCATCAGGATTCCGCTAGCAAGTAATACCAGTTCTGATGAATGAGTGAACTGAAATTCCAAAATAACCAGATATAACCCATAAGCAAAGACTCTGTGGCCTCGCTCTAAATAGTACACAATATCTTTTAATTGTTCGCTGGATACGTGTCCACTTAATCGCCAATATTGTTCCGCCCAACGCCACACATCACTGCTTACCCACAATAAAGCGCCCAAAGCCATGGCTTCAGTGAAAGGAATGAAGCTCACATGCCATAAGGCAAACAATAAAAAACTAACTCCATGATGAATTAAATAGAACTGGCGATAGCTGGGTTTTAATGACTCGCGATCACGCAAAATAATAGCAACATCATAAAAATAAAGTGCCATTAAGGTTTGCATCCACAAGTTACGGAATTCTTCACTATCGAATTGGTAGAAAACGATATACGCGATGACGGCAGCGATACTTAATAAATAGTGGCTGCGCTCGGCGCGATGTGGGCCTTTTAGTGACGCCATAACAAAGGCATCCAGTAAAAACCATATTCCGCAAAGGGAGAACACAAGCTGCCAATAAGAAGCCTGCAAAAAGTAATAGGTCGGATCTTGAAAGAAAATATCCATAGTTTCTCAACTGGGAAATATGGCTATTCAGTCAAAAGCATAAGTTAAGGTAAATTGGTATAAAGCATTAGATGTTTTGCGCAATCTTATTGTTTTTTTGCAATAAAAAAGCACGATCATAGATCGTGCTTTCTCCGTGGAGTAAGTGACTGCTTAATTACTTTACTGTTGTACGGCTGCTTCTCGAGCTTCTTTTAACCAACTATTGAATGTATCTTTGTTCTTTTTAATCCAGTTATCGACGTGTCGATTAATATCTGCAACCGTATTTTCACCATCGGCAATCAACTTATTTTGAGCTGACACCGCATTAATATTAAGCGACGCGATTTCAAATAGCTTCGCGGCGGCGGGGTTTGCCTCGGCAAACTCAAGGTTGGCGACGATTCGTTCGCTATTTACGCTAAAGCCATAGTTTTTGCCATTAGCCAGTTCTGTATCAATGCCTTGAGGATGCGCAGAGTAAGGTACTTCTAACCAAACCACATCTTCACCAGGGATTAGCACTCCGGAAACCCAATATGGAGTCCACGTGTAGTAGACCACGGGCTTTCCTGCTTTGTAGCGCTGAATCGTGTCAGAAATGATAGCGGCATAAGAGCCTTGAACATGGTTTACTGTATTGCGTAAATCAAATGCATCCAATTGATGGTTAATGACTTTTTCACAACCCCATCCAGGCTGACAACCTGTTAAGTCTGCTTTGCCGTCACCGGAAACATCAAACAATTTAGCGATCTCAGGATCTTTTAAGTCATCTATCGTATCAATGTTGTATTTTTCCGCTGTGGCTTTATCTACTAAATAGCCCTGTGCTGCGCCAACGATGTAGTAACCTTTCTTAAAAAATTTTTCATTACCCCCAGCATTATTAAACATTTCATTGTGCAGGGGATCCCAGTTTACAGGCGTCCATTGAATATCATTTTGAGCAATAGCTGTATATCCGGCGCTGTAATCGATTTCTTGAATTGGCTGTACATCATAGCCCAGTGCTTCTAATGCTCGGTTAATGATGATGGTCTGAAATTTTTCTTCTGCTATCGGGCTATGGAAGCCTTTTACTTCGACACCTTTACCCGGCATCTCTGACGATGAGGTGACTGCATTACTCTCTGACTCTTGCTCGCTACAACCCCAAAGGGTCACAGCTAGAGCTGGCAGCAGTATCAGTTTTTTCATATTGATCATGTCGTGCTCCTCGGTATGGTTTTTTATGTCTCAAGACTGGCGACTGCCGCCAATATGTTGTGTGATCCGATCTAAAATTATAGCTAAAATTACAATGCCTAATCCGCCTACAGTGGCGATACCGATATCGTTGCGGCCAATACCTTGTAAAACCATAAGGCCTAAACCGGGTACGGCAATCATGGACGCAATGACCACCATGGATAGCCCTAACATTAACGTTTGATTTACCCCAGCCATAATCGTAGGTAATGCTAGGGGAAGTTGTACTTTGAAGAGCAGTTGCTTGGGACTAGTACCAAATGCTCGTGCAGCTTCGATTAAGTCTTCTGGTACTTGGCGAATACCTAAATTAGTTAAGCGAATCATTGGTGGTACGGCGAAGATGATGGTGACGATGACACCGGCAACTTTGCCGGGACTAAATAGCATGACAATAGGAATGAGATAGACAAATGCTGGCGTGGTTTGCATAGCATCAAGAATCGGCCGGACAATGGACACGGCTTTATCACTTCGGGATAACCATATCCCCATAGGCAATCCAATTAGAATACAGAAAAATAACGACGTAATGACCAATGATAGTGTAGTCATTGCTTGATCCCATGCACCAATTAAACCAATCGCCAGCAAGCCAAACAGAGTGGCGATACCAATACGGCGATTCGATAGCTTCCATGCCAACGCTGCTAAAGCAATGATAATAAGTGGGGCGGGAATAACTAATAACAAGGATTCGATTGCGTTTAAAAACCATGTAATAGGTTGTGCAATCACTTGAAAGACAGGACGCAAGACCGGAACAATGGCATTGATCGCGGTGTCTACCATGCTATCTAAAGGCACGATTCCACCATCAACATCAAAGGGTTCCATCCAATCGAACTCTTTCACTTGGTTGGTATCTTTTTGCGCTAAATAACTGGTATCTTCTTGGGAGCTGGTTCCCCATGCACTGCCATCACTCATGCTAGCTCCTCCGTTTGACGATCTAATGCTTCGAGTAAAATAGTTTTACTAATGGCGCCTAAAAACTTTCCGTCTTCGTTGATCACAGGTGGCGAACATGGTGCTTGAGCAACTTCACCAATGAGATCGCCCAGTGGAATATTTCCTTGTATTGCGTTTACATTTTCCAATAGCGCTTCTTCAATGCGCCTATTGTTTTTTTGAGCTTGTTTAAGGGAATCCACGGATACGACACCTACAAAGGTATTGTCGGGTTCTACCACGTAACCGAACTCGCGATCGTTATCACGTAATAATTGAAGGCCAGCGCCGACACCGGAATCCGTCGTGCGTTTGATTAATGTCTTTTGCATTTTACGGGCAATGTCTTTCGCACTTAATACCGATGTGACATCGACACCTCGGAAGAACGAACGTACATAATCGTTAGCAGGGTTATTGATGATGTCATCCGGTGTGCCCACTTGTACAACCTCACCACCTTGCATGATGGCGATACGATCACCAATGCGTACGGCTTCGTCGAGGTCATGAGAGATAAAGACGATAGTACGCTTGTCTTCGTTTTGTAGGCGCAGTAATTCGTCTTGCATTTCGGTACGAATGAGTGGGTCGAGTGCACTAAATGCCTCGTCCATTAATAATACGTCTGGGTTGATGCAAAGCGCGCGAGCTAAACCAACACGTTGCTGCATACCTCCGCTTAATTCATTTGGATAAGAATCAGCATTGGCTAAAAGACCAACACGATCTAGCGCACTACTAGCCCGTTGATTTTTTTCTTGTTCGGATACTTCACCTGCCAAGTCCAAGCCAAAAGCGACGTTTTGGCGAACTGTTAAATGAGGCATGAGTGCAAAGGATTGAAAAACCATGGACATTTTATGCAACCGCATTTGACGAAGTTCTTCATCATCGAGTTTTGCTATATCAATGTCATCCAATAATACTTTGCCCGCCGTCGGTTCGATTAAGCGATTGAGCATACGCACCATTGTGGACTTTCCAGAGCCAGATAAACCCATTATGACGAATATTTCGCCCTCATAAATATCGAAAGAGGCATCTTTGACACCAACGGTTTGACCGGTGGCTTCGAAAATTTCATCTTTGTTTTTACCTTGCTCAACCATTTTCAAGGCTTTCTTCGGATGTTTACCGAACACTTTATATAGATGTTGTACAGATAACTTGGCTTTCATCTCACCGCCTTTGGGGTGTAGTGAATATAAATCAGGTGGGGCGTATGCACATTTTTAGACATTGTCTCAACATGCCATAAGTTTTTATTATTTGGTTATTTTATACACTAGCATTGCTATAAATATAAAACCAGTTCGGTCGGTTTATGACCAAAATATAGGTTTCACATCATTACTACGGCGGATATAGCGAATTAGATTATTGTTTTCTTTTCGCGATTTGCTGCTCAATTGCCCAGTCGATGTGTTCTTGGACCATTTCAGTTGAGTTCGCACGCTTTTCTTCGAGTGCTTGAATGATATGTTCACTTTGCGCTGCATTGCCCAGCGCAACTGCGATATTTCGCTGCCATAATTCAAAACCGGAACGGCGCAGTGGCATGCCCTCTGTTTTTTGTAAAAAAGTGGATTCATCCCAATGAAAAAGCTCAAGTAATTCCACATCGTCTAATTGATGGCGCGGTGTAAAATCTGTTTCTTGTGTATTGTCCGTAAATTTTGTCCATGGGCAGCAAAGCTGACAATCATCACAACCGAATATACGGTTTCCGATTTTACTGCGCAGTTCGGTTGGAATACTGGATTTCAATTCAATGGTGAGATAAGAAATGCATTTTCGTGCGTCCACTACATGATTATCTACAATTGCGTCAGTGGGGCAGGCAGCAAAGCAAGCGGTGCAACTTCCGCAATTCATGTCGTCATAGGGCTCATCCATAATCAGAGGCAGGTTAGTGAATAACTCGCCCAAGAAAAAATAACTTCCTGCTTTGGGGTTGATTAACATAGCGTTTTTGCCGATCCAGCCTAAGCCTGCTTTTTGCGCGATACCACGTTCAAGCACGGGGGCGCTATCGACAAATGCCCGATAAGCAACATCATTCGACAATTGAGAGAATAATGACTCTATGCGTTTACCTAACTGAGTTAGGCGCTTACGAATTAATTTATGGTAGTCACGACCCAGTGCATAACGACTTATATAAGCTTTGCTAGGATGATCTAGGATCTCAAGTGTTTGCACATCCTCAGGCATGTAATTCATGCGTACTGAGATAATGCGCAATGTTCCTGGAACCAGCGCATCTGGTGTATAGCGCTTGTTTCCATGGTCTGCCATATAGCTCATTTCGCCATGGTAGCCTTTTGCTAACCAGTCTTTTAACGCTTTTGCGTGCTGCTCCATGTTCACATCTGTGATGCCGACCTGTGCGAAACCCAGCTCGTAGGCCCATTGCTTTATTTGTGCAGTGAGTTGGTGCCAATCGATGTTAGAAATGGAATCCGGAGTTTGCGTCATGAGGTTAGTGGTGCAAGGGTTCAACAGGTATAATGACGGCATTGTAACAGCTATCAAGGTAGAGCGATGCCCAATACACAAGGAATATCTCTTTACAGCGCACCGCAAGTGGCTGATATGGATCGCCATGCCCAGCACCAAGGTATCGATGGGTTTGAATTAATGCAGCAAGCTGGCGAAGCGGCATTTGTTGCTCTGCTTAATCAATGGTCCAGCGTCTCTAAGCTTGTCATTTATGCTGGTGCCGGTAATAACGGCGGTGACGGCTATGTAATAGCTAAGTTAGCGAAAGATCATGAGATTGACGCAGAAGTTATAGCACTCAAAGCCCCCAGCGAGTTACAAGGCTCAGCATACAAGGCCGCACAGCTTGCGAAGTCTGCAGGCGTTATGATCTCTATGTATTCTCGGCAATGCGTTCAGTTCCAAGCGGGCTGTATTATCGTAGACGCGCTATTGGGAACCGGCTTAGAGCGTGATGTAGAAGGTGCCTATCGAGACGCGATTGATGATATCAATAATTCAGGGATTCCTGTGCTCTCTGTGGATGTGCCGTCTGGAATCAATGGCAGTACTGGAGCCATCATGGGTACAGCAGTTAAGGCGGAACTTACCGTTACCATGATTGCCTATAAGCGGGGTTTGTTCACAGCTAAGGGGGCAATTTACAGTGGTCAGGTGAGATTGGCGCCCTTATCGGTTCCTAAAAATCTAGGCCCTCACGTTGCGCAGCAAGACTATAGAGTGTCTCTCAGTTCTTGGCGAGCTTGTGCTTCGCTAAAATGGTTTGAGAAAAGAGAGCTAGATAGTCACAAAGGCGACTTTGGTCATGTACTTGTTGTTGGTGGTGATATTGGATTTGCAGGTGCTGCCATTCTTGCCGCAGGCAGTGCGTTACGCTCTGGCGCAGGTTTAGTCAGTGTGGCCACTCGTCGTGAGCATGTAAACGCGGTTTTATCCCATTATCCAGAGGCCATGGTGTTAGGTGTCGATTCTGGTCAAGAATTAGGCATGTTGCTGAGTCAAGCGGACTCAGTGGTCGTCGGGCCTGGGTTGGGACAAAGCGCTTGGGGGCAAAGCCTGTTGCAAGCCTGTTTTGCTACTAGGCAGCCTATTGTTTTGGACGCAGATGCGCTCAATTTAATTGCCCAAGGTTTCATACAACACAATCTAAATCAACGTACCAGTGTAATGACCCCACATCCGGGTGAGGCGGCAAGGTTGCTTGGTTGCACCGTGAAAGATGTACAAGCGGACCGTTTTAAGGCGGCCCATGAGTTATCAATCCGTTATCACTCTACCACTGTTTTGAAAGGCAATGGCAGCTTAGTGTGTGAAGGTGAGCAAATTAGTGTATGCGCGGATGGTAATCCAGGTATGGCCAGTGGTGGCATGGGAGATGTATTAAGTGGTATTAGCGGCAGTTTCTTGGCACAGGCTAGCCACGATTTGCCAGAGGCTTCGCAGCAGCTAATGACCAGCGCGGTTTGCCTACACAGTGCCGCAGCGGATGAAGCAGCCAAAACAGGCGAAAATGCCTTGTTGGCCAGCGATCTTATTAAGCAGTTAGGAAATTTATTGCCATGAGCGATACCTTAACAGAACACTTTATAGACGAGGACGCCATGCTAGCGTGGTGTGACCTTGGAGCAAAAAAATTAAAGTCCGGCTTGGTGATACATTTGCAAGGTGACTTAGGGATGGGCAAAACGACTTGGAGCCGCGGTATTATTCAAGGCATGGGACATGAAGGACGCGTGAAGAGCCCTACCTATACCCTGGTTGAACCCTATGAATTAAGTACTAGAAAGGTATATCATTTTGATTTATACCGCTTAGCTGACCCTGAAGAACTGGAATTTATGGGTGTGCGCGATTATTTTACCGACGATACATTGTGCTTAATTGAATGGCCCGAGAAAGGCGCAGGAGTGTTGCCGGAAGCAGATATCGAAGTACAGCTGACTCAGTGGCAGGATGGACGCTGTATGACATGTAAAGCGTTAACAAAAAAAGGGGAGCAACAATTGGGAGCATGGTCGTAATCCAATGAATATAAGGGCGTGGAATCCAATTCGCTTAATTCTGCTTGCATTGTCGATCTGTGCGTATTCACTGCCATTATTGGCTAATGTTGAAGGCGCTCGATTGTGGCATGCACCAGATGGCTCGCGATTAGTATTGGATCTGGATAAATCTGTCGAGCATAAAGTGTTCGGATTAAGTGAACCAGATCGCTTAGTCATTGATATTGCGGATGCCAAATTGCTGGGCAGTTTTGATGGTCTGCCAACAAAGACGGGTCCGGTAAAAAATATTCGTTCTGGCATGCGCCATGGAAAGGATTTGCGTATCGTTTTGGATTTGCGCGAAGGCGTCAAACCTAAGAGCTTTCCATTGTTACCGAATGATCAGTATGGCCATCGTTTGGTGATTGATTTAGAAACCCAATCCGTGTCTCGGACTCCGGTTACCATCAGTAAGCCTGTTTTAGATATCAATAATCAAATAAACCAAAAGCGCGATATCGTCATCGCGATTGATGCCGGCCACGGTGGCGAGGATCCCGGTGCCATAGGTCATAACGGTGTATACGAAAAGCACATCGTCATGTCGATTTCGAACAAGCTGGCGCAAATGCTTGAGCGGGAAAAGGGTTTCCGAGCCTATCTGGTTAGAACGGGTGATTATTATATAGGTTTAAGAGAGCGCACTGAGCGGGCGCGCAAAGCCAATGCTGATCTATTCATTAGTATTCACGCTGATGCCTTTAAGAGTCCTTTAGCTAAAGGTGGTTCTGTGTTCGCCTTGTCGCAGCAAGGCGCTACCAGTGAGGCAGCCCGTTGGCTGGCCGACAAAGAAAATAGCTCGGATTTAATTGGCGGTGTTGGCGGCGTAAGCCTAGGCGATAAAGAAGATGTTTTAGCTGGCGTATTATTGGATTTATCCATGACAGCAAGTCTAGGTGCTAGTTTGGACGCAGGACAAACCGTATTAAACAGCATGGGGTCTGTGGCACGCTTGCATAAACGCCATGTAGAACAAGCAGGCTTCGCCGTACTGAAGTCTCCGGATATTCCATCGCTTTTGGTCGAAACAGGTTTTTTATCTAACCCGGGTGAAGCTCGAAAGCTCAGTACTCGTTCTTATCAGCAGCGCATGGCATCGGCTATTTTCCAAGGTATCAAGCGTTACTTTTATGATACGCCGCCACCCGGAACTTATGTGGCCAGCATTAAGCGCAGCGGCAATGGCATGAAGGAATACATCATTGCGCCCGGAGATACCTTGTCGGTTATTGCAGAAAAGCATGCGACGAGTTTATCTAAGTTGAAGCAGATTAATGGTTTAAGTTCCAGTACCATTCGCGTTGGCCAGATTATTAAAATTCCTGCCAGTTAATTCATTACACGGCTCAGTCATTAAATTTTTATGAAGCGTATTCACGTCTTATCCCCCCGTCTTGCCAACCAAATAGCGGCTGGTGAAGTGGTAGAACGTCCTGCCAATGTTGTAAAAGAGTTGGTCGAGAATAGCCTTGATGCCGGCGCTACGAGAATTGAAGTGGACGCTGAGCAGGGCGGGGTGAAGCTGATTCGAATTCGCGACAATGGCAGCGGCATAGAAAAAGACGATTTACCGTTGTCTTTAAGTCGTCACGCTACCAGTAAAATTGTCGATTTGGATGATTTGGAAAGCGTGCAAAGCTTGGGCTTTCGTGGTGAGGCCTTAGCATCCATAGCCTCGGTTTCTCGTTTATCTCTTAGTAGTCATGAGCAAGAGAGTGAACTTGCTTATCAAGTGACCGCCGAAGGCCGTGATATGGCGACCGAGGTGAAGCCCTGTGCGCATCCGGTGGGTACCACGGTGGAAATGCGGGATTTATTTTTCAATACACCCGCCCGTCGAAAGTTTTTGCGGACAGAAAAAACCGAGTTCAACCATCTTGAAGAAGTCGTTAAACGCATGGCGTTGAGTCGCTATGACGTAAGTTTTCAATTGCGCCACAACAATAAAGTGATTCATTCGTTGCGTCCGTGCAGCAGTGCTTTTGACCAAGAAAAACGCATTGCAACCTTGTTAAGCGCCCAATTTATGAAAGAAGCGGTGCGTATTGATATGGAAGCGGCGGGGTTAAAACTCTGGGGCTGGGTTGGTTTACCGACCTTTAACCGCAGTCAAGCGGACATGCAATATTTCTTTGTGAATGGGCGCATCGTCCGCGATAAGTTAGTTGCCCACGCCATTCGACAAGCGTATCAGGACGTTTTGTATCATGGGCGCCACAGTGCCTTTGTATTGTATTTAGAATTAGATCCAGCGCTGGTGGATGTAAACGTACATCCAACTAAACATGAAGTGCGCTTCCGTGATGGTCGTTTGGTTCATGACTTTTTATTCCGTACATTGCATAAAGCCCTTGGTGAAGTGCGACCTGAAACACCGTCAACGGATCACGCAATACCGGGCCAGCTGCAGGGTCAAAGTCAGGTTTCAGGTATCGAAGCAGGCGAGTTCGCTGGACAAAACGCCATGGCTTTAAGTCAAGTACAAGGGCAAAGTTCAAATGCACTTACTCAATCACAACCTTGGCAAGCCAATCGTCCAGAGCCCGGTCAGGTACAAGAGCAAATGGCGGCTTATCAAAACTTGTATCAAGCGCCGCCAGCGGATTCGGGGTTGGCAAATCAACCGATTCAAAGCAATCCATTCCAAACTCAGCCACAAGCAACAGACGAAAATCAACAAGACATTCCGCCTTTGGGTTATGCCATTGCTCAACTTCATGGCATTTATATTTTGTCGCAAAATCAACATGGTTTAGTGGTTGTGGATATGCACGCGGCTCATGAGCGTATTACCTACGAGCGTTTAAAAATGACCTATGACGCGCAGGGAATTCAATCGCAGCCATTGCTTGTCCCTGAAACCATTCATGTGTCGGTAGAGCAAGCTGATATTGCAGAACAACATGAAGCGGATATACAAAAGCTGGGGTTCCAGTTGCAGCGCTTGGGGCCGGAAAGTTTAGTGATTCGACAAATGCCTGTGCTGTTAAAGAATGCCAACATTGAGCATTTAGTCGTAAAAGTATTAGAAGACTATCGAACAGCTGGATCGTCGCGACATATGACGGAATTTCGCAATGAGATTTTAAGCTCCATGGCATGTCATGGCTCTGTTCGTGCGAATCGTCAATTGACCATTGCAGAAATGAACGGTTTGCTGAGAGATATGGAGCAAACGGAGCGCAGCGGTCAATGTAACCATGGTCGGCCTACCTGGACACAGCTCTCAATGAATGAGTTGGATAAGCTATTTTTACGAGGCCGCTAGTGACAGCAATATCGACCAACAAACCTTTGGCTATTTGTATTATGGGGCCAACTGCTTCGGGCAAAACAGCGTTAGCATGTGAGATTTATGATCACCTCGATTGCGAATTAATCAGTGTCGACAGTGCATTGGTTTATCGCGGAATGGATATTGGTTCGGCAAAGCCCAGCGCTGATGAGCAAGCCCGTTATCCACATCATCTAATTGACATTCGAGATCCTTCTGAACCATATAGTGCCGCTGATTTTCGCGAAGATGCGATAGCATTAATGCGGGACATTACGGCAAAAGGAAAGATTCCGGTTTTAGTGGGCGGGACCATGCTGTACTTTAAGTTCCTTATGGAGGGCAGTGCAGACTTGCCTAATGCGGATGAAAAAGTGCGTGCTCATATCGAGGAGCTAGTAGTAAAACACGGTAAACAATATATTCATGATTTGCTCAAAGAGGTGGATCCAGAATCTGCCCAGCGTTTAAATCCCAATGACCCACAACGCGTTCAGCGTGCTTACGAAGTGTATTTAATCACAGGTAAAACTCTTACTCAGCATTGGGCAGAGCAAGAAAATCCGGAGTCAGAATATGATTGGTTGCAGTTTGCCATTGCACCCACCGACCGTAAGGACTTACACGAACGCATTGCATTACGTTTTCAACAAATGGTTGAGCAAGGGTTTGAAGAAGAAGTTCGTGCACTTTATGCGCGTGGCGATTTAAATCCAGATTTACCGTCGATTCGCGCTGTTGGATATCGACAAATGTGGGATTTCATTGAGGGTAAAATAAGCCACGATGAGATGATTGAGCGTGGTATTATAGCAACGCGTCAATTGGCAAAGCGTCAACTGACTTGGTTGCGCGGCTGGCAAGATATTCACTGGCTGGATACATTTGATCCTGCTTTATTGCAGAGCGCTGCGAAACATTTGCGTACAAAAGGTATCGAACTAGAGTAATCGCGCGATGTTTGACAAGCAAAATGATCAGAATGCGCTAAATCAGCCTGTTCCAAGCGCTTAAACCTTGAAAAGACTGGAATCTAATACCATAGTTATGGCATAGTCCGCGCTTAAGTGCATAGGGCATGGGCGGAACGCTCAAATTCACAGGAGATAAAAATAATGTCAAAAGGGCACTCCCTACAAGACCCTTATTTGAACGCGCTGCGCAAAGAGCGTATTTCAGTGTCGATCTTTTTAGTTAATGGTATCAAGCTGCAAGGACATATTGAGTCTTTTGATCAGTTTGTGATTGTTTTGAAAAATACCGTAAGCCAGATGGTGTATAAGCACGCGATTTCTACCGTGGTGCCATCTCGCAATGTGCGTTTGGCGCCGCCTGAAAAAGACGACGACAGCGCAGAGTAATTTCCATTCGAATAAGTGAAGGGCTGTCTTGGCCCTTTCATTCATACCCGAGGTAGCCGTTGTTTTTTGACCGACCCGACACCGGAGAAGGTGCAGTACTGGTTCATATCGATTTCCCTGAAGGCGACGACAAAGAAGACCCGGCCGAGTTTGAAGAGTTAGTTCGTAGTGCGGGTGGTGCGCCACTGGCTTTGATTACGGGTACTCGCAGTGCGCCTGACGCCAAAACATTTATCGGTCGCGGTAAAGTAGAAGAAGTCAGTGACGCGATTGAGTTCTGCGAGGCAGAGCTTGTTATCTTCAATCATCAATTATCTCCCAGCCAAGAACGTAATCTTGAACATGCGCTGAAATGCCGTGTGTTAGATCGTACAGGGTTGATATTGGATATTTTCGCCCAGCGTGCTCGAACACATGAAGGTAAGTTGCAAGTAGAGTTGGCTCAACTTCAACACCAAAGCACTCGCCTGATTCGTGGTTGGACTCACTTGGAGCGCCAAAAAGGGGGTATTGGTTTACGTGGTCCAGGTGAAACCCAGCTTGAGACTGACCGTCGTCTGTTGCGAGATCGAATTAAGCTTATCCACAAACGCTTAGCCAAGGTTCAAACTCAGCGAGAGCAAGGCCGTCGGGCCCGCAAGCGCTCTTCAACACCCAGTGTTTCTCTTGTGGGTTATACCAATGCAGGTAAGTCAACTTTGTTCAATGCTTTAACCGAAGCCAAGGTATACGCTGCAGATCAGTTGTTTGCTACCTTGGATCCAACCCTGAGACGTATTCCTATTCAAGGTTTAGGTGAAGTGGTCTTGGTGGATACAGTAGGTTTTATTCGCCACTTGCCACATAAGTTAGTTGAAGCATTTAAGGCGACATTGCAAGAAACTCAAGAGGCTGACTTGTTGCTTCATGTTATTGATAGTGCCGACGAAGATCGTCAGCTTAATATGGAACAAGTCGAAATCGTATTGGATGAAATTGAAGCTTTGGACCGACCGACGCTGCAAGTATTCAATAAGATTGATTTACTGCCGGGACAGAAGCCGCGAATCGATCGAGATGATCAAGGCTTGCCATGGCGGGTTTGGGCAAGCGCGAAAGATAGCCAAGGTCTGGAGTTGATTCGCCAGGCCATCGGCGAACTTTTATCGCAAACCTTGTTCGAACAAACGATAGAATTAACACCGCAAGAATCACAGTTAAGAGCATTGCTGTATGATCATGGCGCGGTATTGCATGAGGAATTTACTGAAAATGGTCACATGATGTTGGATGTGCGCATTGAACAAGACGATTTTCAACAGATGCTAGCCAAAGTCGGTATACCCCTGGAGCGCTTTATCCCTCAGGAAAAAGAATTTTGGCAGCTTTAAATCTATTCACGTATCGCTATCGTAAAAGCATAGCGGTATGATTCAGAAACATTTGTATAGTCTAACTTAGAAATGGAGTGCTTATGGCTTGGAATGAGCCGGGTGGCGGCAACAACGGTAAAGACCCGTGGGGCAACAACAATCGTGGCGGCGGTAATCAGCCACCCGATTTAGATGAGGCACTAAAACAGCTGATGGATAAACTCAACGGCATGTTTGGTGGCGGCAAAAAACCAGATGGCGGCAGCGGTAAATCCGGTAGCGGCAACGGCGGTATTTTTGGTCTCATTATCTTGGTATTGGTGGGTGTATTAATCTACAACTCGGTTTATACCATCGACGAACAGCAGCGTGGCGTTGTGCTAACTCTAGGTAAGTATGATCGTACTCTGGAGCCAGGTTTGCAGTTCGTTATTCCTTTTGTTGAAAGTGTTCAACAAGTTAACGTCACTAGCGTTCGTAACTCTGAATCTAAAGAATTGATGCTGACTCAGGATGAAAATGTTGTGGAAGTGGCTATGAATGTTCAGTACCGAGTGGCTGATCCTGTAGCCTTCAGTCTACGCATTGAAGACCCTGTGCGCACGTTAGAGCACGCTGCAGAATCGGCATTGCGTCATGAAGTCGGTTCAACCAACATGGATCCAATCTTAACTAGTGGTCGTGCTTTCCTAGCGGATAGCGTTTTAACCCGTCTACAGAACTACCTAGAAAATTACAGCACAGGTATTTATGTAGATCGAGTCAACATCAAAGAAGCCTCAGCGCCATCACAGTTGCAGGCAGCATTCGATGACGTAATCAACGCCAAGCAAGATAAAGAACGTTTCACTAGTGAAGCAGAAGCTTACGCCAATACGGTAATTCCAGAAGCCCGTGGTAAAGCTCAGCGTATGCTTGAAGAAGCAAGTGCTTACCGTTCTCGCGTCGTTTCTCGTGCAGAGGGTGAAGCAGATCGTTTTGTTAAGCTTTATAACGAGTATCGCAAAGCGCCACAGGTTACACGTGAGCGTTTATACCTAGATGCCATTGGTAATGTGTACAAGAACGCAAGCAAAGTACTTGTCGACGTAGAAGGTGGCAACAATATGATGTACTTGCCTCTGGACAAGATTATGGAGCGCAGTCGCCAATCGGCTAGTGAGGTGGAGTCGGGATCAATGAATATCAATGATCTGACCAACCGTGTTGTAGAAGAGCTTCGCGCTCGTCAAAACAATAGCTCACGAGGAGGCCGCTAATGAATCCTAGAAACTTAGTATTGGGCGTTGTTGGCCTGATCGCTGTCATTATTGTTCTAAATAGCGTCTTTATCGTTAAAGAGACTGAGCGTGCTATTAAACTGCGCTTTGGTAACGTTATTGAAAGTAATATCGAACCTGGTATTCATGTAAAAGTGCCGGTTATGGATAAAGTACGCAAGTTTGATGGACGTCTACTCACCTTGGACACGCGTCCAGAGCGTTTCTTGACTGCGGGTAAAAAATTCCTAGTCGTAGATAGCTTTGTAAAATGGCGTATTAGTTCAGTCGATTCGTTCTATAAAGCCACTAATGGTGATCGCTTCCGTGCGTCCAGCTTATTGGGCAACTTGGTGAACGACGGCTTGCGTGCCGAAGTTGCTAACCGGACCGTACAAGAAGTGGTTTCTGGTGAGCGTGATGAGCTAATGGCAAAGCTTACGGAAAATCTAAACGAACAAGCAAAGGCTCAGTACGGTATTGAGATCCGCGACATTCGTGTCAAGGGTATCGATCTACCAGACGAGTTATTGCAAAATGTTTACCGTCGTATGAGTGCTGAGCGTGAGCGAGAAGCTCGTGAACTGCGTTCACAAGGTAAAGAGTTAGCCGAAGGTATTCGCGCAGACGCGGACCGTCAAAAGACTGTGCTTGAAGCCGATGCTTATCGAGAAGCCGAGAAAATTCGCGGTGAAGGTGATGCTAAGGCAGCAGCTATCTATTCAAAAGCATTCAATCGTGACCCTGAGTTCTATGCGTTTGTTCGTTCTTTGAAGGCCTATGAAGAAACCTTCAATGATGAGAGCGATGTGTTACTGCTTAAGCCTGACAGTGATTTTTTCAAGTATATGAAGGATACACGCGGCAAATAAGCCAGTAACTCATTTCTCGCGTTATCGAATAGAAGCCGTCTCAGAATACTGAGGCGGCTTTTTTATTGGTTACCGAGAATTTTCGGCTATTGGGATTCTGACGAAAAACGTGTAAAATCCGCGAAACCGGGCTGAAGGGCTACCCCTCACCCCGGTTTTTTTGTGTAATCACCTAACTCTGTGGATCTGTATGGACAGCCCTTTTTGGCAACATTTATGGATCGCGCTCAGTCTTGTACTTGTGATTGAAGGCATAGTGCCATTCCTCTATCCCAGCCGCTGGCGCCGTTTAGTGGCTCAAATGGCTATGATGGATGATCGTACAATGCGAATCATTGGGCTGATCAGCATGTTAATCGGGTTAGGACTTCTATATTTAGTGACGTAAGAGACAAAACTATGAACCAGGCCGACCGCTGGTTGCTGCCCGACGGTATCGAAGAACTCTTGCCTCCCGAGGCGAACAAGTTAGAAACAACCCGACGCACCCTACTAGATACGTTTCATCGCTGGGGTTATGAGTTAGTCGTACCGCCTCAACTGGAATTTCTAGAATCTTTACTAACAGGTGTTGGTAAAGACCTAAATCTGCAAACCTTCAAGGTGACAGACCAATTAACGGGTCGAATGATGGGTTTAAGTGCAGATATCACCCCTCAAGTTGCTCGCATTGATGCCCATAGTTGGCCTAAAGAAGGCATTAATCGTTTGTGTTATTGCGGTCAGGTATTGCATACCCGTGCAGAATCCTTGATCAGCAGCCGCGCGCCAATGCAAATTGGCGCCGAATTGTTTGGTGAAGCGGGTAGTCAAGCAGATATTGAAACTCTTAGTTTGCTGATTGAAAGTTTGCAGTCAGTGGGTATTAAGAATATTCACATCGATCTCGGTCATGTAGGTATTTATCAGGCATTGGTTGCCAAAGCGGATTTTGATGATGCATTGAATGCGCAATTATTTGAGCACTTGAATACAAAGTCTGTTACTGAATATCGCACCATGATTGACGAGCGAGTTCAGGATGGTGCTTTAAAGCAAGCCTTCTTGGATTTATTAGAATTAAACGGCGGCTTAGACGTGCTAGAGCGTGCGCAATCATTGAATGCTGTGGCTGATGTTCAGGCTTCATTGGATAATCTAAAAGAAATCTGTGAAGCAATTCAGGCGCGCTACAGTAACGTAAGTCTATTTTTAGATTTAGCTGAATTGCGTGGTTTTGATTACCACACTGGAATCGTCTTCGCGGCTTATACTCCGGGATTTGGCCAGGCATTGGCTTTGGGTGGTCGCTATGATGATACCGGTGCAGTGTTTGGTAGAGCGCGCAGTGCAACAGGATTTAGCGGTGATTTAAAGCAGTGGAATCGCCTCATTGAACAACAAATAGAAACCACAGAAGAAACTATTTTTGCACCACTAGGTGCATCTTGGACTGTGGTGACGGAGCTGCGTGCTAGCGGTAAAACCGTCATTTGTGGACTGTCCGATGCTGACACTCCGGCGGCTAATGGCTGCACTTCGCAACTGGTCGAAAAAGATGGCCAGTGGATTATTGAAACCGTTTAAAAGTAATAGCTAGAGCAAACCAGTTATGGGCAAGAATGTCGTTGTACTCGGTACCCAATGGGGTGACGAAGGTAAAGGTAAGATTGTTGATCTGCTAACCGAAAAAGCCACTGCCGTAGTGCGCTTTCAGGGTGGTCACAATGCCGGTCATACACTTGTTATTGATGGCGTGAAAACCGCACTTCATCTGATCCCTTCCGGTATTCTACGTGAGGGTGTGCAGTGCATCATTGGTAATGGTGTGGTTTTGGCACCTGATGCGTTGCTGAAAGAAGTACGTGAACTAGAAGCGCGCAACGTACCGGTTATGGAGCGTTTACGTGTTTCTCATGCCTGTCCTCTTATTCTGCCATACCATGTTGCTCTAGATGTGGCTCGTGAAGAAAAACGCGGCAAAGCGAAAATTGGTACTACAGGCCGTGGTATCGGTCCTGCTTATGAAGATAAGGTTGCTCGCCGCGGTTTACGCGTTGGTGATTTGTATCAACCTGAGTTTGCTGACAAGTTAAAGGAAGTTATGGAATTCCATAACTTCTCCTTGAAGAATTACTATGGTGTTGAAGAAGTTAGCTACGAAGAGACGCTCAAATCTTGCATGGATTGGGCGGAGCAAATCAAAGACATCGTAGTTGATGCGGTTGATTTGGTTCATACCATCCGTGAACAAGGTGGTGATATCATGTTTGAAGGTGCGCAAGGCACTTTGCTTGATATCGACCATGGTACTTATCCATTTGTGACCTCTTCCAATACCACTGCCGGTGGTGTTGCTTGCGGTTCAGGTGTGGGTCCTTTGTACTTGGATCAAATCATGGGTATTACTAAAGCCTATACGACCCGTGTTGGTTCAGGTCCTTTCCCAACGGAATTACCAATGGAAGGTGGCGTTGGTGAGCATCTTGCCACTGTAGGTCACGAAAAAGGTACAACAACTGGGCGTTCAAGACGCTGCGGTTGGTTTGATGCGGCACTGGTTAAGCACGCAATTCGTGTTAACTCTGTAAACGCTATTTGTTTAACCAAGCTTGACGTGCTCGATGGTCTTGAGACGGTAAAGGTCTGCGTTGGCTATCAAGATGAAAATGGCAATCGCATGAACGTGCCAGCATCTGCTGATCAGTTTGAAAAAATCACCCCTATTTACGAAGAGCTTCCTGGTTGGACAGAAAGCACAGTAGGGGCGCAAAAGCTTGAAGATCTTCCGCAAAATGCTCGTGATTATATTGCGTTCGTGGAAAAAGCTATTGAAGCGCCTATCGATATCATTTCAACCGGCCCAGATCGTGTTGAAACCATTGTGTTGCGACACAGTTTCGATATTTAATTCAAACTTGGATTAAACTCAAGCCCAGATTATTCTGGGCTTTTTTGTATCTGTTCGAAAATAAGTAACATCTAGCGAGGATGTCATGTCTAAGGAAACTGGAGAGAAGATTCGCCGAGAGGTTATGGGCGATGAATTTGTTGATCGAGCATTGAATAATGTAGATGAGCTAACTGCGCCATTGCAAGATTATATAAATGAACATGCATGGGGCTCTACATGGCAACGCGAAGACCTGGATCGCAAAACCCGAAGCCTGGTGACCCTTGCGATGCTAACGGCGCAAAAAGCGGTGACAGAGATAAAAGGGCATACCCGTGGCGCATTGCGTAATGGCGCGAGTAAACAGGAGATTGCGGCTGTGTTTCTGCACAGTGCTGTGTATTGTGGTGCTCCTACAGCTCAAGAAGCCTTTCGAGCGGCCAAAGAAGTGTTGGATAACTGGGAAGAATAGGTTAGTTTTCCGGTAACTTTTTAGGGAATCATTGCATGAAGCAAGCGCTGCTGGATATTTTGGCTGATGGTCAGTTCCATAGTGGGGAAGAAATTGGAGAGGCTCTAGGGGTGAGTCGAGCGGCTGTCTGGAAGCAGCTCAAGAAACTAGAGGCCTTAGATATTCCTCTGCACAGTGTCAAAGGCAAGGGTTATCGTCTGCCCGAGCCTGTGGGTTTGCTGTCGCTTTCCAAGCTTGAGCAGCATGGACTCACGCAAGACTATTTTGACTCCATCGATTTGGCGTTAAGTTTAGATTCAACTAATAGTGCCATGATGAGGCTTGCCGAGACTCAGCCAGGTGGAAGGCACTTGATTTTTGCGGAAATGCAAACCCAAGGCCGTGGGCGTCGAGGTCGACAGTGGGTAAGCCCATTCGCGCGTAATCTTTATTTCTCTGTGTTGTGGACGTTTGAGCAGGGCATTGCAGCCATACAAGGATTAAGTCTTGCTGTGGGCTTGTCTATTTACCATACACTAAAACGCTATGGTCTTGAGAGTCATGGTTTGAAGTGGCCCAATGATATTCTTGTAGCCAAAGACGCGGATACTTTTGCCAAACTTGGCGGCATCCTTATCGAGATCACTGGTGATGTTAGTGATCAGTGTCAAGTTGTGATTGGTGTAGGTTTAAATTTGGACATTCAGACTCGAGATCTAGCTCATATTGATCAGCTTGCTACGGGTCTTAGGCAGCAAGGTATTGAGTTCGATAGAAATGAACTGGCCGCTACCCTGCTTATGGATTTGTCGGACACTCTAAATGGATTTTCACAGCATGGATTCTCTCCTTTACAGCAACACTGGAACGAGGCGGATGCATTACATGGACATAAAGTGAACCTAATACTGCCTAGTTCTGAGCTAACTGGGATTGCTCGCGGTGTGAATGCTATTGGTGAGCTGCAGCTAGAGATTGACGGTCAGCTACAAGTTTACAATGGCGGTGAAGTCACTCTAAGAAGTCAGGGTAAGCATCATGAGGCTTGAGCTGGATGCAGGAAATACTCGCATTAAATGGCGGACAGTAGATGAAGCTGGTGAGGTGGGTGGCGATGATTTTGCTGCAGCACTCACGCAGCAAATGATTGCCATGGATAAAGTCAGTACAGTGTGGGTTTCGAGTGTTCATGAACAGCAAAATCAATGGATCAAACAGCAGTGTCCCAATGCACAGTTTGCGCAATCACAAGTGAGTAAAAATGGCTTAAGCAATAGCTATGAAGATCCCCATAAAATGGGTGTGGATCGCTGGCTCGCGATGTTGGCGGCTTGGACTCGGCAGCCAGATAATGCGCACTTAATTATTGATGCGGGTACTGCTTTAACCATGGATATAGTCGATGCGTTTGGTCGTCATGTGGGTGGTTACATATGCCCGGGTTTGGGGTTGATGAAAGATAGTTTATTAGGTGCTACTAGTCGTGTGCATGCGAAAGATGATTGGTTAATTGGCCGAGCACCGGGAGAAAACACACAAATGTGTGTCGATCACGGCATATTAGATTTAGTGGTTAGCTGGATTGAGAAACACAAAGCTTTACAACCAGAGGCAAATGTTTGGTTGACCGGCGGCGCTGCTCCTCTATTAATTCAGCTTTTTGAAAAACCTGTTATACATGAACCTCATTTGGTGTTGGACGGATTGCGTACCTATTTTGAGTGAATTGCGTTTGAGTAAATTATGCGTTGGATATTAATTTCGTTAGTGATTATCAATCTTGCTTATTTGGGTTTTCAGTTTATGCAACCTGAGCCGATTAAGCATCGCCAAGAGGTGGAAGTCTTCTCGGTCAAGGATGCTAAACCCATTCGCTTGCTTTCAGAAGTAAATGCAAAACCTAAGCAAAGGCCGACAACTGCCAGAAAACCCTCTGATCAATTGTGCTGGTTGGCGGGGCCCTATAAGGTTGAATTAGATGCTAAGCATTTATACGCGCGTATGATTGCCCTAGATGTTAAGGCGCAAGTAGTGCCCCAGGCTGTAGTGAGTAAGCTGGAATACTGGGTGCATATCGAACCACTGCCCAATAAAAAACAAGCACTGCGACGTTTAAAAGAGCTTCAAAAACGTAATGTGGATAGCTTTATTATCACTGAGGGTGAGCTTGAAAATGGAATATCTCTCGGCTTGTTCAGCCAGCAGTCTTCGGTTGATCGCATACTTGCTCAATTAAAGAAAAAAAATATTGATGCTCAGGTAAAGGAGCTACCGCGAACACGTGATCGCTATTGGGTTAAATCTCCCATTACAGAAGCAGTTGAACTGACTGACGAGTTGCGAGAGCGTTTGGCGGATGATGTTGAAACCGAATGGACGCAGATTCTTTGTAATTCGGCATTGCCTCAATCTTAAATCTTGGGTATAGTGCGCACCGCTTCCAAAAGCGGGTCTAATTGAGCAGGTGTTGTTGGACTAAAATCTTTGTAAGTCCGTAATTTTTAAAGGAAATTACTTGACAAGCAAGGATCTCAGCGGCAAAATCTGCGCCACAAAATTAGGTGGGGTTCCCGAGTGGCCAAAGGGATCAGACTGTAAATCTGACGCGAAAGCTTCGCTGGTTCGAATCCAGCCCCCACCACCATTATTTCAGCACATCTTAAAATAGTATAACCGTATATTTTGAGTGGACTGTAGAGCTTTGCGGGTATAGTTCAATGGTAGAACCTCAGCCTTCCAAGCTGATGATGCGGGTTCGATTCCCGCTACCCGCTCCAGTAGTGTCGCTGATATAGCTCAGTCGGTAGAGCGCATCCTTGGTAAGGATGAGGTCGGCAGTTCGAATCTGCCTATCAGCACCAAAAATGATTTAAATTGAAGGTAGTTTTTGGCCAGTGGTGGTTGAACTGCCTTTTTCTGTATCTAATACATGCAAAAAAAACTGAGGCGTTATTATGGCTAAGGGTTCTTTTGAACGTAGCAAACCCCATGTAAACGTGGGCACCATCGGTCACGTTGACCACGGTAAAACTACACTAACAGCAGCGCTAACTCGCGTATGTGCTGAAGTATTCGGCGGTGAAGCGGTAGCGTTCGACGGTATCGACAACGCACCAGAAGAGCGTGATCGTGGTATTACCATCGCGACGTCTCACGTTGAGTATGAATCAACAGATCGTCACTACGCACACGTAGACTGCCCAGGGCACGCCGACTATGTTAAAAACATGATCACTGGTGCTGCACAGATGGACGGTGCGATCCTAGTATGTGGCGCGACTGACGGCCCAATGCCTCAGACTCGTGAGCACATCCTACTATCTCGTCAGGTAGGTGTACCTTACATCGTAGTATTCCTAAACAAAGCAGACCTTCTAGCAGAAGACTGTGGTGGTTTCGGTACTGAAGAATACGAAGAAATGCTAGAGCTAGTAGACATGGAACTACGTGACCTACTATCTGAGTACGACTTCCCAGGCGACGACACGCCAATCGTTCCAGGTTCAGCGCTAATGGCTCTAAACGGTCAAGACGACAACGAACTAGGTACAACTGCGGTTAAGAAACTAGTAGAAACTCTAGACTCTTACATCCCAGAACCAGAGCGTGCAGTAGACGGTGCATTCATCATGCCGATCGAAGACGTATTCTCTATCCAAGGTCGTGGTACTGTAGTAACAGGCCGTGTAGAGCGTGGTATCGTTAAGACTGGTGAAGAAGTAGAAATCGTAGGTATCAAAGAAACTACGAAGACTACCGTAACTGGTGTTGAGATGTTCCGTAAGATGCTTGACGAAGGTCGTGCAGGCGAGAACTGTGGTGTACTACTACGTGGTACTAAGCGTGATGAAGTACAGCGTGGTCAAGTATTGGCTCAGCCTGGTTCAATCACTCCACACACCAAGTTCGAAGCAGAAGTATACGTACTAGGTAAAGATGAAGGTGGTCGTCACACTCCATTCTTCAAAGGTTACCGTCCACAGTTCTACTTCCGTACAACAGACGTAACAGGTGAGTGTATCCTACCTGAAGGCGTAGAAATGGTAATGCCTGGTGACAACGTACAGCTAACTGCTGAATTGATCGCTCCAATCGCGATGGACGAAGGTCTACGTTTCGCGATTCGTGAAGGTGGTCGTACAGTAGGTGCGGGTGTTGTTGCTAAGATCGTTGAGTAATATTTAATTACAGACGATTAGCACTACGCTAAAAGAAAGGTCGCTTCGGCGGCCTTTTTTTGTGCCAGTAAGAAACGTCTAGTCGATTGGTTTTTGTGGTGTTGAATTTTGAATGTTGAGTTCAATGCGTCATTCCCGGCTCGATCGGGAATCCATGTTTCTGTGTAAAGGTAATTGGATGGATTCTCAGTCAAGCTGAGAATGACGATGTAGCTTGACTCGGAAGCTCAAATACCAATTATTGCCCACTCAACACTCAACACTCAACACTCAACACTCAACACTCAACACTCAACACTCAACACTCAACACTCAACACTCAACACTCAACACTCAACACTCAACACTCAACACTCAACACTCAAATTGCTCTATAATCGCGCTTTTCAAATTTGACTGTGGAGTTAAGAGTGTCGTCAGTTCAAGGTGTCCCAGTTAAGTATCAGTTGATGTTGATTTTTGCCATGGCGGTATGGGGTTCAACATTTGTTGCTATGAAGTTGGTTGTTACGGGTATGCCCGCCATGGTGGCGGTATTTATTCGTATGTGTCTCGCGGTCGCTGCCTTTGCTGTGCTGATTAAATATGTGCGTAAGGGAGTGGTGTATCGCAAAGGTGATTGGCGCTATTTGGTGTTGATGGCTTTGTTTGAGCCTTGCTTGTATTTTTTGTTTGAAAGTCAGGCGCTGCAATATACTAGTGCAGGGCAGGCAGGCATGATTACGTCGTTGTTTCCTATCTTGATAGCGGTGAGTGCGTTTTTTGCTTTTGGTGAGAGGTTGTATCGGCGTCAGTGGTTGGGCTTATTTATCGCGGTTGTTGGTGTTATTTGGATGACGCTTGCAGGCGAGGAGAGTGATCAGGCGCCTAATCCATTGTTGGGTAATCTGCTGGAATTGGCAGCTATGGGGGCTGCAGTAGGTTATACCTTGCTTGTAAAGCATTTAACTTCACGCTATCCGGCTCTGTTTTTAACGGCCATGCAGGCATGTGTTGGGGTTGTTTTCTTTTTGCCGTTTGCCCTTGATAGTCAATGGCCAGATTCCATTGGTGTAGATATGTGGTTGCTGTTAATTTATTTGGGGGTGGGTGCTACCTTGGGTGCTTATGGTTTGTTTAATTATGCGCTAACTCATGTGGATGCCACGGTGGCCGCGGGCTATGTAAATTTAATACCTGCTTTTGCGGTTTTGTTTTCAGTGGTTTTTTTGGGGGATGAAATCAATCTTTGGCAGTGGTTGGCGATTGCTTTGGTGTTTGTAGGTGTATATCTTAGTCGAGATAGTAAGGTTGATGCGCAGGCTAAAGACAATATTCCTGCTGCATAAATTCGGTTTATTCCATGTAAAGTGTTGATTTTCCTAAAATCCTAGGTAGAATGCACCGCCCGTATGTGGGATAGGCCAGTAGTTCAATTGGTAGAGCGTCGGTCTCCAAAACCGAAAGTTGGGGGTTCGAGTCCCTCCTGGCCTGCCAAGTATTATAAGGAAGTGGCACTTGTTGCCACTTTTTTGCTATAGGAATTCGCGAATATGAGTGGCAATGAAAAGTCCACAGGATCGCCGTTAGACGTAGTTAAATGGTTGCTAGCAATTGCTATCGTGGCCGGAGCTATCGTAGGTAATCAAGTTTATGCGGAAGTAGGTTTGCTATACCGTTTTGTTGCTGTTGGTGCGCTAATGCTGTTTGCATTGGGTATTGCGGCTACAACAGCTAAAGGTAAGGCATTCTTGGTTTTGCTGAAAGAAGCGAATATCGAGCGTCGTAAAGTTGTATGGCCAACTCGCCAAGAGACTACGCAAACAACCTTGATTGTAATTGCAGTTGTTATTTTAGTGGCTATCTTGCTGTGGGGTTTAGATTCCCTGTTAGCGTGGATGGTTTCTAGCGTTATTGGATAGGAGAGCCCAATGGCTATGCGCTGGTATGTGGTACATGCCTACTCTGGTTACGAAAAGCGAGTGATGAACTCGTTGAAAGAGCAGATCGAAATCAATGGTATGCAAGACTGTTTTGGTGAAGTCTTGGTGCCGACTGAAGAAGTGATCGAAATGCGCGACGGCAAGAAGCGCAAAAGCGAGCGTAAGTTCTATCCTGGTTATGTTTTGGTAGAGATGGATATGAATGACGCAACGTGGCACTTGGTTAAAGAAACGCCACGGGTTTTGGGTTTTATTGGTGGTACTGCTGATAAGCCTGCTCCGATTACTAAGCGAGAAGCGGATGCGATTCTGCAGCGCGTTAAAGAAGGTGAAGAAGGTCAGCCTACTCATAAAACTATTTATGAGCCGGGTGAGATGATCCGAGTAATTGATGGTCCATTCGCAGACTTTAATGGTGTTGTTGAGACAGTTGATTACGAGAAGTCTCGTTTAAAAGTAGCAGTAACAATTTTTGGGCGTTCTACCCCGGTTGAACTTGAGTTTGGCCAAGTAGAAAAATCGGCTTAATTACAAGCTAATCAAAATACAGTGTCCAGCTTGTGCTGGAGTTAAAGCTGGCAAGGACGGTCTTGGTGTTATCAAGAGTGAGCTTTGTCGGCTTTTTACGCACCTAGTTTGGCGCTGGTAAACATTAGGGGAGCCGAAAGGCGTTATCACCCACGAGAGGTAAACATGGCTAAGAAAGTTGAAGCTTATATCAAGCTACAAGTTCAAGCTGGTGCTGCAAACCCAAGTCCTCCAGTAGGTCCTGCGTTAGGTCAGCATGGTTTGAATATCATGGAATTCTGTAAGGCGTTCAATGCTGCAACTCAGCAAATGGACGGTCCTGTACCGGTAATTATCACTGTGTACAATGATCGCAGCTTTACGTTTGAAACCAAAACTCCACCTGCATCTTACTTGCTTAAGAAAGCAGCTGGCATCAAGAGTGGTTCTGGTCGTCCAAACACTGAGAAAGTGGGTAAAGTAACTCGTGCTCAGTTAGAAGAAATCGCCGAAGTTAAGATGAAAGACTTAACTGCTGCTGATATGGATGCGGCCGTACGCACAATTGCCGGTTCTGCTCGTGCAATGGGTCTTGATACAGAGGGTGTGGTGTAATGGCTAAGCTATCTAAGCGCGTAAAAGCGATCCGTGAGAAAGTAGATCCAGTTAAAGTTTACTCGCTATCTGAAGCGGTAAGCATTCTTAAAGAGGTATCTAGCGTTAAATTCCCAGAGTCTATCGACGTTGCGGTTAACCTAGGTATCGATGCACGTAAATCCGACCAAAACGTACGTGGCGCCACTGTACTTCCAAACGGTACTGGTAAGGACGTTCGCGTTGCAGTGTTTACTCAAGGTGCAAATGCAGATGCAGCTAAAGAAGCTGGCGCTGATGTTGTTGGTATGGACGAGTTGGCAGCTCAGATGAAAGGCGGCGACTTGGACTTCGGTGTTGTTATTGCGTCTCCAGATGCAATGCGTGTTGTCGGTCAGCTTGGTCAGGTACTGGGTCCACGTGGTTTGATGCCAAACCCTAAAGTGGGCACTGTAACGCCAGACGTAGCTACTGCAGTTAAAAACGCAAAAGCAGGTCAGGTTCGTTATCGTAACGATAAGAACGGTATTATCCACGCTTCTATCGGTAAATTGGCTTTTGATGAGAAAGCAATTGCTGAAAACTTGTCAGCACTTGTAGCTGATCTTAAGAAAGCGAAACCTGCTAATGCAAAAGGTACATACCTGAAGAAAGTAACGCTTTCTACCACCATGGGTCCTGGTATTACCGTTGATTTATCTGGTATCGAAGCTTAATCGATCCGGAAACAAGAACTTTGGGGTCCTTGCTTCGGCGAGGGTCATCAAAGACCGCAGGTGAAGCGCGATCATAAGGCTTAATGAGTCTTGCAGTAGATCGTTAATCTTAATTTCCTGCGCAGATGGTGTGAGCCCCGATTCAGATTTCTTAATTAAAGTGCTGAATTATCACACCTAACTTGCTCAATTATGAGCGTAACCACAACTTGTAGGAGTTGAACGTGGCTTTAGGTCTGAACGAAAAAAAAGCGATCGTAGCTGAAGTTCAGGAAGCTGCTTCTAACGCGCAATCAGCAGTAGTCGCGGACGCCCGCGGCGTGACAGTTGAAGCGATGACAGCTCTGCGCAAAGAAGCTCGCGAAAACGGCATCTGGTTAAAAGTTGTTCGTAACACGCTAGCGAAGCGCGCAATTGAAGGTTCTGACTACGAGAGTATTAACGACTCTTTGACTGGTCCTAGCCTGATTGCTTTCTCTATGGAGCACCCTGGTGCTGCAGCGCGTATCTTTAAAGATTTCGCGAAAGAGAACGAGAACTTTGAGCTGAAAACAGCAGTTTTCGAAGGCGAAGTAGTAGACGTAAATATGTTGGCATCACTACCAACTTACGACGAAGCTATCGCGAAGCTAATGAGCGTAATGAAAGAAGCAGCGGCTGGCAAATTGGTACGTACCATTGCAGCTATCCGCGATCAGAAAGAAGAAGCAGCTGCTTAATTTCTTGGAAATTAATCTGCTTTTTATTTTTAAAGAATTTACGGGCGTATACGCCCCATTAAGTTAGGTACTTTATTATGGCTATCTCTCAAGAAGATATTCTAAACGCCGTTGCTGAAATGTCTGTTAAAGACGTTGTTGAGCTAATCGAAGCAATGGAAGAAAAATTCGGCGTAACTGCAGCAGCAGCTGTTGTTGCTGGTGGTGCTGCTGGTGGTGACGCTGGCGGTGCAGCTGAGCAAACTGAATTTGACGTTGTTCTTACTGCCGCTGGCGACAAGAAAGTTAACGTTATCAAAGCAGTTCGTGAAGCAACTGGTCTTGGTCTTAAAGAAGCCAAAGGCATGGTTGATGGTGTACCTGCTTCAATTAAAGAAGGTGTATCTAAAGAAGAAGCAGAAGAGCTTAAAGAGAAGCTTGAAGCTGCTGGTGCATCTGTTGAGCTTAAGTAATTTTAAGCCGCAATTTGCATTGTATGACGTGAGCCGCTAACTTAGTTAGCTGCACACTGGCTGGTGGACTTTTGTCCGCCGGCCTTTTTCCGTTCTGAAGTTTCGTATCTAGTAGTTTGCATTTAGATGTGTTGCGTCAAACGGAGGCTAGAAAATAGCCAATAATCGCAGGGCCAAAGTGCTCAAACAGAAGGTCTTCGTCCAAGATCTTAGTCTAGGTGATACAGCTGGGGATTGCTGATGGCGTACTCTTATACAGAGAAGAAACGTATCCGTAAGGATTTTGGCAAGTTACCAAGGGTGATGGATGTCCCCTACTTACTTGCTATCCAATTAGATTCATATCGAAGTTTTTTACAGGCAGACAAGGGAGTTGATGCTCGTGGTGACATCGGCTTGCATGCGGCGTTTAAGTCCGTCTTCCCGATTGTCAGTTATAGCGGCAGTGCAGCCCTTGAGTACGTGAGCTATCGCTTAGGTGTTCCTGTATTTGACGAAAAAGAATGCATGTTGCGTGGTGTGACTTATGCCGCTCCTCTACGCGTTAAGGTGCGTCTAATCATTTATGATAAAGACTCATCTAATAAGGCAATAAAAGACATCAAAGAGCAAGAAGTTTACATGGGTGAAATGCCTTTGATGACTGATAATGGTACTTTCATTATCAATGGTACAGAGCGAGTTATCGTATCCCAGCTTCATCGCTCACCAGGCGTGTTCTTCGATCACGATAAAGGTAAATCACATTCTTCTGGTAAGTTGCTGTACAACGCACGAGTGATTCCTTACCGTGGTTCTTGGTTGGACTTTGAGTTCGATCCAAAAGACCTTGTATACGTTCGTATTGACCGTCGTCGTAAACTACCTGCGACTATTCTCTTGCGTGCTCTTGGTTTCGAAAGCCAGCAGATGCTAGAGATGTTCTTCGACAACGACAAATTAGAAATCGTTGGTGATACCGTACGTCTAGAATTGATTCCTGAGCGTTTACGTGGTGAAACTGCCTCTTTCGATCTTAAAGATCCAAAAGGTAAGGTGATTGTAGAAGAAGGCCGTCGTATTACTGCGCGCCACATTCGCCAGATGGAAAAAGAGGGTATGACTAGCCTAGAAGTACCATCTGACTACATCTTTGGGAAAGTGATCGCTAAAGACATCGTAGATCCTTCTACTGGTGAGCTGGTTGCTGAGTGTAACAGTGAAATCACTGTTGAGCTTTTAGAGAAGTTGACCTCTGCAGGCATCAAAGAAATTGAAACCATCTACAGCAATGAGTTGGATTGTGGTTCGTTCATCAGTGATACATTGCGTATCGACCCATCGCGTACTCAGCTAGAAGCGTTAGTTGAAATCTACCGCATGATGCGCCCTGGTGAGCCACCAACAAAAGAATCTGCTGAAGGCTTGTTCGAAAACCTATTCTTCACTGATGAACGTTATGACCTTTCCTCTGTTGGTCGTATGAAGTTCAACCGCCGTTTAGGCCGTGAAGAAGTTGAAGGTGAAGGCACGCTAAGCAACGATGACATTATCGATGTACTGAAAGAGTTGATCGGCATCCGTAATGGTAAAGGCGAAGTGGATGATATTGACCACTTGGGTAACCGCCGAATCCGTTCTGTTGGTGAAATGGCAGAAAACCAGTTCCGCGTCGGTCTGGTTCGTGTTGAGCGTGCTGTGCGTGAGCGTCTGTCTATGGCTGAGTCTGAAGGTTTGATGCCGCAAGACCTAATCAACGCCAAGCCTGTTGCCGCTGCAATTAAAGAGTTCTTTGGTTCGTCTCAGCTGTCTCAGTTTATGGACCAAAACAACCCGCTTTCAGAAGTAACTCATAAGCGTCGTATCTCTGCGTTAGGCCCTGGTGGTTTGACTCGTGAGCGTGCTGGCTTTGAGGTACGTGACGTACATGCTACGCACTATGGCCGCGTATGTCCGATCGAAACACCTGAAGGTCCAAACATCGGTTTGATTAACTCATTGTCTACTTATGCTCGTACTAACGATTATGGTTTCCTAGAAACGCCATATCGTAAAGTCGTAGATGGTAAAGTGACTGACGATATTAACTACATCTCAGCGATCGATGAAGCTAAGTACACCATCGCACAGGCATCTGCTCCTGTTGATGAGGATGGTCGTCTAACGGGTGACTTAATCAGTGTTCGTCACAAAAATGAATTTACAGTAACGCCGCCAGAAAATGTAACCCTGATGGATGTATCTCCACAGCAGGTTATCTCTGTGGCAGCTTCTTTGATCCCGTTCCTAGAGCACGATGACGCCAACCGCGCATTGATGGGGTCGAACATGCAACGTCAAGCTGTGCCAACGCTTGTGGCTGATAAGCCGTTAGTAGGTACAGGTATCGAGAGCAACGTAGCTCGTGACTCTGGTGTGTGTGTGGTTGCTAAGCGTGGCGGTAAGATCGACTCGGTTGACGCAAGCCGTATCGTTGTTCGTGTAAACGATGACGAGGTGCAAGCAGGCGAGGCTGGTGTTGATATTTACAACCTAACTAAATACACCCGTTCAAACCAAAACACCTGTATCAACCAGAAGCCTCTGGTTCGTCAAGGTGACAGTGTTGTACGCGGTGACATCATGGCAGACGGTCCATCTGTTGACTTGGGTGAATTAGCCCTTGGCCAGAACATGCGTATCGCGTTCATGCCATGGAATGGTTATAACTTCGAAGACTCCATCTTGTTGTCTGAGAAAGTTGCACAAGAAGACCGTCTAACCACTATTCACATTCAGGAGTTGACCTGTGTGGCTCGTGATACCAAGTTGGGACCTGAAGAAATTTCAGCGGATATTCCAAACGTGGGTGAGTCTGCGTTGAGCAAGCTGGACGAGTCTGGTGTGGTTTACATCGGTGCAGAAGTGAATCCTGGTGACATCCTTGTAGGTAAGGTAACACCAAAAGGTGAAACTCAACTAACGCCAGAAGAGAAGCTACTACGTGCGATCTTCGGTGAAAAAGCGTCCGATGTTAAAGATACGTCTTTACGTGTTAAAACAGGTACTACTGGTACGGTAATCGATGTTCAAGTATTCACACGTGATGGTGTTGAGAAAGACCAGCGTGCATTGGATATCGAAAAATCTCAGTTGGATAAGGTTCGTAAAGATCTTAACGAAGAGTTCCGTATCGTTGAAGAAGCAACATTTGAACGTCTTAAGCGCAGTCTTGATGGCGTAAAAGTGGCAGCTGCTCCTGGCCTTAAGAAAGGCGATGTACTGAGCGCAGAATACTTTGATGGCTTAGAAAGCAGTGATCAGCTGTTCAAGATTCGTCCGCAAGACGAAGAAGCCGCTGAGCTACTTGAGCGTGCAGAAGAAGCACTGACTGATCGTCGTAAACTTCTTGATGAGAAATTCGAAGACAAGAAGAAGAAGCTTCAGACGGGTGACGATCTTGCTCCAGGCGTATTGAAGATTGTTAAAGTTTACCTAGCGATTAAGCGGAAGATCCAGCCAGGTGACAAGATGGCGGGTCGTCACGGTAACAAAGGTGTTATCTCAGCAATCATGCCAATCGAAGACATGCCTTATGATGAAAAAGGTGTGCCGGTTGATCTTGTATTGAACCCGCTAGGTGTACCGTCGCGGATGAACGTTGGTCAGATCCTAGAAACACACTTGGGTATGGCGGCAAAAGGCTTGGGTGAGAAGATCAATGAAATGATCCGTCAGCAGAAAGCCATTGCAGAAATTCGTGACTTCTTAGGCCAGATTTACAACCACAGTGATGAGGTCAAGCAAGAAGCTCTTGATACCTTCAGTGATGAAGAAATTATGGAGCTGGCTGGCAACCTTGTGGGTGGTGTTCCTATGGCAACACCAGCATTCGATGGTGCGCAAGAAAGCGAAGTGAAGAGCTTATTGCGACTAGCGGATGTACCTGATTCTGGTCAGGTGACCTTGTTTGATGGTCGCACTGGTGATCAATTCGATCGTCCTGTGACCGTTGGTTACATGTATATGCTGAAACTGAACCACTTGGTAGACGACAAAATGCACGCTCGTTCTACTGGTTCGTACAGCTTGGTTACTCAGCAGCCGTTGGGTGGTAAAGCTCAGTTCGGTGGTCAGCGTTTCGGTGAGATGGAAGTATGGGCACTAGAAGCATATGGTGCGGCTTACACCTTGCAAGAAATGCTAACGGTTAAATCCGATGACGTAGCCGGTCGTACCAAGATGTATAAAAACATCGTGGATGGTGATCATCGCATGGAACCAGGTATGCCTGAATCCTTTAACGTATTGGTTAAAGAGATCCGTTCTTTGGGTATCGATATCGAACTCGAGAACGATTAAGGCTCTGATCCTATATCAGATTAAGGACGCGGGTTTCGGCCCGCGGTTATTAACTCCGCTAGGAGCTAAAGGCAGATGAAAGACTTATTAAATTTGCTACGCAAAGAGTCTCAGGCTGAAGAATTCGACTCTATTCGAATCGGCCTTGCGTCACCTGATATGATCCGTTCATGGTCATTCGGTGAGGTTAAAAAACCCGAAACAATTAACTATCGTACGTTCAAGCCCGAGCGTGATGGTTTGTTCTGTTCTCGTATCTTTGGTCCGATCAAAGACTACGAGTGCTTGTGTGGTAAGTACAAGCGACTAAAACACCGCGGTGTAATCTGTGAGAAGTGTGGCGTTGAAGTAACGCTGGCAAAAGTTCGTCGTGAGCGTATGGGTCACATCGAATTGGCTTCTCCTGTTGCTCATATTTGGTTCTTGAAGTCTCTACCAAGCCGCATTGGTTTGATGCTAGACATGACGCTGCGTGATATTGAACGCATCCTGTACTATGAGTCATTCGTAGTAATCGACCCAGGTATGACGACGCTTGAAAAAGGTCAGCTACTGAACGATGAGCAGTACTACGAAGCCATCGAAGAATTCGGTGACGAGTTTGATGCTAAGATGGGTGCGGAAGCAGTCCAGAGCTTGCTAAAAGACATCGATCTTGGAGAAGAAATTCAAGAGTTGCGTGAGATGATTCCTGCGACGAACTCTGAGACCAAGCTTAAGAAAATTTCTAAGCGTTTGAAGTTGCTAGAAGCGTTTGATAAATCTGGAAACGATCCAAAATGGATGGTGATGGAAGTACTACCAGTACTACCACCTGATTTACGTCCTCTGGTTCCTCTAGATGGCGGTCGTTTCGCAACTTCGGATCTGAACGATCTTTATCGTCGTGTGATCAACCGTAACAACCGTTTGAAGCGTCTACTTGAGCTTAACGCGCCTGACATCATCGTACGTAACGAAAAGCGTATGTTGCAAGAGTCTGTAGATGCGTTGCTTGATAACGGTCGTCGCGGTCGTGCGATTACCGGTTCTAACAAGCGTCCTCTAAAATCGCTTGCCGACATGATCAAAGGTAAGCAAGGTCGTTTCCGTCAGAACCTACTAGGTAAGCGTGTTGACTACTCTGGTCGTTCCGTAATTACCGTAGGCCCATACTTGCGTCTACACCAGTGTGGTCTTCCTAAGAAGATGGCACTTGAGCTATTTAAGCCATTTATTTTCAGCAAGCTTGAGCACCGTGGTCTAGCCACAACCATCAAAGCAGCTAAGAAAATGGTAGAACGTGAAGAGCCGGTTGTTTGGGATATCTTAGATGAAGTGATCCGTGAGCACCCAGTTATGCTTAACCGTGCACCAACACTTCACCGTTTGGGTATCCAAGCATTTGAACCTTTGCTAATCGAAGGTAAAGCGATTCAGCTTCACCCACTAGTGTGTGCGGCTTATAACGCTGACTTCGACGGTGACCAAATGGCGGTACACGTTCCACTGACCACAGAAGCTCAGTTGGAAGCACGTGCGCTAATGATGTCTACCAATAACGTACTTTCTCCTGCGAACGGTGATCCGATCATCGTACCGTCTCAGGACGTTGTATTGGGTCTGTATTATATGACCCGTGACAAGATAGCGGCTATTGGTGAAGGTTCTATTTTTGGTGGTATTGATGAAGTTCAGCGTGCTTACCGTACAGGCCAAGCAGAGCTTCATGCCAAAGTAAAAGTGCGCATCACTCAAACTGTTTACGATGAAGATGGTACTGAAGTAACTACCACTAAAGTGGAAGATACTACTGTTGGTCGTGCGCTATTGTTTGAAATCGTACCAAAAGGTATTCCTTTTGAAGCGGTTAACCAAGCAATGAAGAAGAAAGCGATCTCTAAGCTTTTGGATATGGCTTATCGTAACTGCGGCCTTAAAGATACCGTTATCTTCGCAGACCAAGTTATGTATACCGGTTTCTCATACGCAACCAAGTCCGGCGCTTCTATCGGCGTAAACGATTTTGTTATTCCTGATGCGAAAGCGGACATCATCGGTGATGCAGAGAAACAAGTAAAAGACATTGAAGATCAGTTTGCTTCTGGTTTGGTAACCCAAGGCGAGAAGTACAACAAAGTAGTTGATATATGGTCTCGTGCGAACGAGCTTGTTGCAAACGCGATGATGGAAAATATCGGTACTGATACCGTGACGGATCGCGATGGCAATGAAGTAGATCAAGAGTCGTTCAACAGCGTTTATATCATGGCGGACTCCGGTGCTCGTGGTAGCCCAGCTCAGATTCGTCAGTTGGCGGGTATGCGTGGTCTGATGGCGAAGCCGGATGGCTCCATCATCGAAACCCCGATCACAGCGAACTTCCGTGAAGGTCTGTCGGTAATGCAGTACTTTACCTCAACCCACGGTGCTCGTAAGGGTCTAGCCGATACCGCACTGAAAACAGCTAACTCCGGTTACCTAACGCGTCGTCTGGTAGACGTTGCTCAGGACGTAGTTGTAACCGAACACGATTGTGGCACTCAAGAAGGTCTGAAGATGACCCCGCTTATCGAAGGCGGCGACGTTGTTGTACCTCTAGGTGGTCGTATTCTTGGTCGTGTTGTGGCGCAAGACATTATTAAGCCAGGCACTGATGACGAAGTAGTTGCACCAGCAGGTACGTTGATCGACGAGAAATGGGTAGACATCATTGAATCGGCCAGTGTTGATGACGTGATGGTGCGTTCACCAATTACCTGTAGCACTAAGTTTGGTATTTGTGCCAGCTGTTACGGTCGTGATTTGGCCCGAGGTCACCTTGTTAACCCAGGTGAATCTGTGGGTGTTATCGCAGCACAGTCAATCGGTGAGCCAGGTACACAGCTAACCATGCGTACGTTCCACATCGGTGGTGCGGCATCACGTGCAACGGCTATCGATAGCGTGCAGGTTAAAAACCCAGGTACAGTACGTCTTCACAACATGAAGACGGTAGAACGTGAAGATGGCGATCTAGTATTGGTATCTCGTTCTAGTGCGATTGCCATTGCCGATGAATTCGGTCGTGAGCGTGAGTACTACAAGCTGCCTTATGGTGCAGTGATTAGCTCTCACGATGGTACGACGGTTGAAGCCGGTCAGAAGATCGCAAGCTGGGATCCACATACTCACCCAATCATCTCTGAAGTAGGTGGTCGCGTTGAGTTCGTAGGTCTAGAAGAAGGTATTACTATTACTCGTCAAACAGATGAGCTAACAGGTCTGTCGATCCTTGAGGTGATGGACCCTGCTAACCGTCCTGCAGCGGGTAAAGATATTCGTCCAATGATCAAGTTGGTGGATGCGAAGGGTGAGGATATTAACTTCCCTGGCACCAATACACCGGCTCAGTATCTATTACCAGCGAATGCTTTGGTTAACCACGAAGATGGTTCTGAAGTAAAAGTGGGTGACGTAATTGCACGTATCCCGCAAGAAAGCTCTGGTAACAAGGACATCACCGGTGGTCTACCGCGCGTAGCAGACTTGTTCGAAGCGCGTAAACCAAAAGAGCCTGCTATTTTGGCAGAAGTGTCCGGTGTGGTTGGTTTCGGTAAAGAAACCAAAGGTAAGAAGCGTTTAGTGATTACTCCGAAAGATGGCAGCGAGCCGTATGAAGAGTTGATTCCGAAGTGGCGTCAAATGAACGTATTCGAAGGTGAAAGTGTAGAAAAAGGTGAGGTGATCTCTGATGGTCCGCTAAACCCACACGATATCCTTCGTCTATTGGGCGTAAGCGAGCTAGCGCTATACATTACCAACGAAGTACAAGAAGTTTACCGTTTACAAGGCGTAGGTATTAACGATAAGCACATCGAAACGATCATTCGTCAGATGCTGCGTAAAGTGGATATCCTAGATGCGGGCGATACTGACTTCATTCAAGGCGATCAGGTTGAATACTCTGACTTCCTAGAAGTGAACGCGGGCATTGATGGCGAAGACAAGATGCCAGCCAAAGGCCAGCGTCAATTGTTGGGTATCACCAAAGCATCGTTGGCTACTGAGTCCTTCATCTCTGCGGCATCGTTCCAAGAAACGACGCGCGTACTGACCGAAGGTGCAGTGACCGGTAAACAAGATCACCTACGTGGTCTGAAAGAAAACGTCGTGGTTGGCCGTCTGATTCCTGCGGGTACAGGTTTGGCTTACCATGCCGAGCGCCGCCGTAAGCGTGAGCAGCGTGAAGCCGATAAGTTCGGTCCACAAACCACGCCAAGTGTGAGCGCAGACGAAGTTGAAGCAGCGCTTTCAGAGGCATTGAAAGACAACATCTAAGATGTCTCGGAAGTAGTAACTTCCAGTTATAAGAAGGGTGTGCAATATTTGCACGCCCTTCTTGACTATGGGAGGGACTGTGATTAGACTTCGCGACCCATCCGTCAGATACCGGTGTGTCTGGCGTTTTTGTATTTACTCATTGGAGTTTACTAATGGCAACGATCAATCAGTTGGTTCGTAAGCCACGTAAGCGTCAAGTTGCGAAATCTGACGTTCGTGCTTTGCAGGCTTGTCCTCAGCGTCGTGGTGTATGTACTCGTGTATATACTACTACACCTAAGAAGCCTAACTCTGCACTACGTAAGGTATGTCGTGTTCGCTTGACCAACGGCTTCGAAGTGTCTTCCTACATTGGTGGTGAAGGTCACAACTTACAAGAGCACAGTGTTGTGCTAATTCGTGGCGGTCGTGTAAAAGACTTGCCTGGTGTGCGTTATCACACAGTACGTGGCGCTTTAGACTGCGCTGGCGTTAATGACCGTAAACAAGGTCGTTCTAAATATGGTGCTAAGCGTCCTAAGTAAGACTTTTCAATAAAAAGTCATATTAGACGGTTACATTTAAAAGATAAGAGTAAGGCCGAGGCTTAAGAACTCTCGGGTACTCCTGAAGATAAGAGGCTTATCAGATGCCAAGAAGACGCGTCGCCGCTAAGCGTGAGATCCTACCAGATCCTAAATTTGGTAACTTAACGCTAGCTAAGTTCATGAACCACGTAATGGAAAGTGGTAAAAAATCCGTCGCCGAGAAAATCGTTTATGGTGCGTTGGATGTAATTGCTGAGCGTAACAAAGACGCTGAGCCAGTAGAAATTTTCGAAAAAGCTCTTGAAGCTGTACAACCCATGGTTGAGGTTAAATCTCGTCGTGTTGGTGGTGCAACCTACCAAGTTCCTGTAGAGGTACGTCCTTCTCGTCGTATGGCTTTGGCTATGCGCTGGATTGTTGATGCTGCGCGTGGCCGCGGTGAGAAATCCATGGGTCTACGTCTAGCTAACGAACTACTAGACGCTGCAGAAGGTAAAGGTTCTGCAATGAAGAAACGTGAAGATGTGCACCGCATGGCAGAAGCCAACAAAGCTTTCTCTCACTATCGTTTCTAATCTAATAAGGACAACTAAGTGGCACGTACTACACCAATAAATCGTTATCGTAACATTGGTATTTGTGCGCACGTAGACGCGGGTAAAACCACGACTACTGAACGTGTTCTTTTCTACACCGGTCTTAGTCATAAGATCGGTGAAGTTCACGATGGCGCAGCCACCATGGACTGGATGGAGCAGGAGCAGGAGCGTGGTATCACCATCACGTCCGCTGCCACCACTTGTTTCTGGTCTGGCATGAGCCAGCAGTTTGACCAACACCGCATCAATATTATCGATACTCCAGGGCACGTTGACTTCACCATCGAAGTAGAACGTTCTTTGCGTGTTTTGGATGGTGCGGTTGTTGTACTTTGTGGTTCATCTGGTGTGCAACCACAAACTGAAACTGTATGGCGTCAAGCCAATAAGTACGAAGTACCGCGCATGGTCTTCGTCAATAAAATGGACCGCACTGGTGCAGACTTCTTCATGGTTGTAGAGCAACTGAAGAAGCGTCTTGGTGCGAACCCAGTCCCAATTCAAATCAATATCGGCGCCGAAGAAGACTTCAAAGGCGTGGTGGATCTTGTGAAAATGAAGGCCATCATGTGGAATGAAGAAGACAAGGGCATGACTTACCAATTAGAAGATATTCCGGCAGACTTGGTGGATACCGCCAATGACTACCGTGAGCAGCTATTGGAAGCGGCCGCTGAAGCGTCTGAAGAATTGATGGACAAGTACCTTGAAGAGGGTGATTTGTCCGAAGAAGAAATCAAACAAGCATTACGTCAGCGTACATTGGATAACGAGATTGTCCTTGTGACCTGTGGTTCTGCTTTCAAAAACAAAGGTGTTCAGGCGGTATTGGATGCAGTCATTGAGTACTTGCCAAGCCCGACTGAAGTTAAAGCGATTGAAGGTGTATTAGATGATGCTAAAGAGTCTGTAGAGACTCGTGAGGCTGATGATAAAGCCCCATTCGCCGCTTTGGCATTTAAGATTGCTACTGATCCATTCGTAGGAACTTTAACCTTTGTGCGCGTTTATTCCGGTGTCTTGAACGCTGGTGATAGTGTCTATAACCCAGTTAAAGGCAAAAAAGAACGCGTTGGCCGCATGGTGCAAATGCACTCCAATAACCGCGAAGAAATTAAAGAAGTACGTGCGGGTGACATCGCTGCTTTGATCGGCATGAAAGATGTGACCACGGGAGATACCTTGTGTGATTTCAACAACAAAATCACGCTTGAACGTATGGAATTTCCTGAACCGGTTATTTCGGTTGCGGTAGAGCCAAAATCAAAAGCGGATCAAGAAAAAATGGGCATTGCCTTGCAGAAACTTGCACAGGAAGATCCATCTTTCCGCGTAGAGACTGACGAAGAATCAGGTCAAACCATCATCTCTGGTATGGGTGAACTACACCTAGATGTACTGGTTGATCGTATGAAGCGTGAGTTCAGTGTTGAAGCAAACATAGGTAAGCCACAGGTAGCCTATCGTGAGCACATCACTACAACTTGTGAGATCAACAAGAAATTTGCGAAGCAGTCCGGTGGCCGTGGTCAATATGGTCATGTAGTCATTCGCTTTGAGCCTAACGAAGGCGAAGAGCTAGAGTTCGTGAATGAAATCGTTGGTGGTACCATTCCGAAGGAATACATTCCTGCGGTAGAGCGAGGCATTCAAGATCAAATGAAGAATGGTGTGCTTGCGGGCTATCCTCTTCTTGGTTTGAAAGCAACCTTGTTTGATGGTTCTTTCCACGATGTTGACTCAAACGAAATGGCGTTTAAGATCGCTGCTTCCATGGCTACCAAAGAACTGGCACGTGAAGGTAAACCTGCTTTACTTGAGCCAGTGATGAGCGTAGAAGTAGTCACCCCTGAAGAATACATGGGTGATGTGGTTGGTGATTTGAACCGTCGTCGTGGCTTAGTTCAAGGTATGGACGAAAGCCCATCTGGTAAACTGGTAACGGCTGAAGTACCCTTGTCGGAAATGTTCGGTTATGCAACCGATCTACGTTCCGCTACACAGGGCCGCGCAACGTATGCCATGGAATTTAAGAAATATGCTGAAGCGCCTAACAACGTCGCCGAAGCTATAATTAACAAAGCCTAAATCTAGAGATAAAAGAGGTCTATTATGGCTAAGGGTTCTTTTGAACGTAGCAAACCCCATGTAAACGTGGGCACCATCGGTCACGTTGACCACGGTAAAACTACACTAACAGCAGCGCTAACTCGCGTATGTGCTGAAGTATTCGGCGGTGAAGCGGTAGCGTTCGACGGTATCGACAACGCACCAGAAGAGCGTGATCGTGGTATTACCATCGCGACGTCTCACGTTGAGTATGAATCAACAGATCGTCACTACGCACACGTAGACTGCCCAGGGCACGCCGACTATGTTAAAAACATGATCACTGGTGCTGCACAGATGGACGGTGCGATCCTAGTATGTGGCGCGACTGACGGCCCAATGCCTCAGACTCGTGAGCACATCCTACTATCTCGTCAGGTAGGTGTACCTTACATCGTAGTATTCCTAAACAAAGCAGACCTTCTAGCAGAAGACTGTGGTGGTTTCGGTACTGAAGAATACGAAGAAATGCTAGAGCTAGTAGACATGGAACTACGTGACCTACTATCTGAGTACGACTTCCCAGGCGACGACACGCCAATCGTTCCAGGTTCAGCGCTAATGGCTCTAAACGGTCAAGACGACAACGAACTAGGTACAACTGCGGTTAAGAAACTAGTAGAAACTCTAGACTCTTACATCCCAGAACCAGAGCGTGCAGTAGACGGTGCATTCATCATGCCGATCGAAGACGTATTCTCTATCCAAGGTCGTGGTACTGTAGTAACAGGCCGTGTAGAGCGTGGTATCGTTAAGACTGGTGAAGAAGTAGAAATCGTAGGTATCAAAGAAACTACGAAGACTACCGTAACTGGTGTTGAGATGTTCCGTAAGATGCTTGACGAAGGTCGTGCAGGCGAGAACTGTGGTGTACTACTACGTGGTACTAAGCGTGATGAAGTACAGCGTGGTCAAGTATTGGCTCAGCCTGGTTCAATCACTCCACACACCAAGTTCGAAGCAGAAGTATACGTACTAGGTAAAGATGAAGGTGGTCGTCACACTCCATTCTTCAAAGGTTACCGTCCACAGTTCTACTTCCGTACAACAGACGTAACAGGTGAGTGTATCCTACCTGAAGGCGTAGAAATGGTAATGCCTGGTGACAACGTACAGCTAACTGCTGAATTGATCGCTCCAATCGCGATGGACGAAGGTCTACGTTTCGCGATCCGTGAAGGTGGTCGTACAGTAGGTGCGGGTGTTGTTGCTAAGATCGTTGAGTAATATTTAATTACAGACGATTAGCACTACGCTAAAAGAAAGGTCGCTTCGGCGGCCTTTTTTTGTGCCAGTAAGAAACGTTATACGCTTATTAACCTTAGGTGCCAATTATTGGCTTATGCGGTCAAGACTGTTTTCCCTCTTCCGATTATCTTTATTCGAAATGTAAATAGAAGTGTCACTATGCAGAAAGCATCTAGCAAAATCGTCTTGATCACCGGCGCAGCAAGCGGTCTAGGCCTTGAGATGAGTAAGGTCTTCATCAAAAAGGGTCATCAAGTGATCATGGTGGATTTACAAATCGACAAGCTTAAGCAAGAGGCAAAAGAGTTAGGTGTTAATGCGTTTGCCTACGAGCTAGATTTGACAAATGGCGATTCCGTGTCTCAATTGGTTGACGACATTACAAAGCAATTTAAGACCCTGGATGTGTTAGTTAATAATGCGGGTATCACCCATCGTTCATTGGCGGAGCAAACCGATATCAAAGTGATCGAGAAAGTGATGGCTGTGGATTATTTGGGACCAGTACGGTTAGCACAGTCTTGTTTACCACTACTAAGTGAATCTAAGGGGGATGTAATTAATATTGGCTCAATGGCGGGTTGGATGCCTGTATTAGGCCGAGCTGGGTATTGCGCTGCTAAAAGTGCTTTGCATCAGTATTTTGAGGTTATGCGTTGTGAAGTGTCTCGGTTAAATGTAAGCGTCTTAATGGTTTACCCAAGCTTCTTAGATACACCTATAGAAACGAATGCGCTATCTGGCAATGGTGAAAAAGCAAAGCACAAGCGCTCTATGATAGGCCGCATGGGTAATCCAAGTGAGCTTGCAGAGCGAATCTATGAAGCTTATGAAGAGCGCAAAGAGCGTTTGTTCCCTGATACGTTTACTTTCATCGCGTCTATCCTCTATAAAATTGCGCCCAAAATATTTTTGCGAGCAATGACAAAGAAATTCGCAAGCGAATTAGAACAATAAAAATTAGTCAAAATAATAATTAAAAAATTAATAATCAGAGTGGTTAATCATGGAACCAGTTTCAATAGATTTTAATCCCGAAAGTCTAATGGCGCTTAATGTCATTATTGCCATCATGATGTTTGGCGTATCCTTGGAGCTTAGTCCTAAAGACTTTAAGCGAGTATTGGTTAAGCCAAAAGCCCCTATCATTGGTTTAATTATTCAGTTCATTATTCTACCGCTTGTTACATGTATGGTGACTTGGTGGTTAAAGGTAGACCCTCTGTTAGCGATGGGCATGATATTGGTTGCATCATGTCCTGGTGGTACTTTCTCCAATATTATGACTTGGATGGCAAAGGGAAATGTTGCAGTCAGTGTCAGTATGACGGGTGTTTCCAGCTTGGCGGCCAGTTTTATGACGCCATTCAATTTCGCTTTATATGCATGGTTGAATCCTTATACACGAGACTTGTTAACAGAGATCAGTATCGATCCTATTAGTTTATTACTACTTGTGACCATGGTTTTAGGCTTGCCATTAGTATTCGGAATGATCGCAGGTCAGAAGTTTCCGAGTCTTTCTCGAAAGGTTGAAAAGCCATTACGCATCAGCGCCATGCTAGTCATGCTTATTCTAGCGGGCATTGCTTTTGCAAAGAATACCGATCAGTTTTTAGAGTATTTTGATTTATTTTTCATCTTAGTCGTTGCTCATAATGGACTCGCACTTCTACTAGGATATTTCGGTGCCTATCTCGCAGGTCTTCCAGAGTCACATCGTCGTGCCATTTCACTGGAAGTAGGTATTCAAAACGGTGCGTTGGCGTTGCTGATTATTTTTACTTTCTTTCCACAAGCTTCAGGCATGTTGTTAATTGCTGCATTTTGGGGTGTTTGGCACCTGGTAAGCGGCTTATTACTTTCTACTATTTGGTCTCGTGTATCTACAGAGAAATCAGAATCCGATAGTCGCACAGCCGAGGTGTCCTAATGGAATGGCTCTGGGTTTTATTTGGTTTCATTATATTAATTGCCTATACATTAGAAGCAGTCACGGGATTTGGCAGTATTGTTATCGCTTTGTCGTTGGGTGTTCTGTTTTTACCGTTTGAGAAACTCTTACCTATTTTAGTCTGCTGTAATATCTGTATGACTAGCGTGTTGGCTTATCGCAATCGCCAAAATATAGATCGTGAGCTACTGATAAGGGTGATCATGCCCGGCATGTTGCTTGGTACCGCTACAGGTTACTTTATCGCCCCGTATTTGAATGATGTCATCATGAAGCAGGCCTTTGGTGTATTAATCGTTTGGTTTGCAGCACGCGAATTATGGCGAATGTTTCATCGACATGAGGATAAGGCTCGACCTCTTTGGAAGACGCGTGCTATCACCTATGGTGCCGGTATCACTCATGGTTTGTTTGCCAGTGGTGGACCTTTGTTAGTGTATGCAGTAGCAGGCACAAAAATTAATAAAGCACGCTTCCGCGCGACCATGGTTTTTGTCTGGTTTACATTAAATTTTTTGTTAACCATAGCGTTCCTTGCAGACGGCTCTTTGCAACCTGTTCTGATCAATGTGCTGTTTTATATCCCTGTGTTATTTATGGCCGTCAAGCTTGGCAATTTTTTACATGAAAGAGTCGACGAGCGTCACTTTAAAATGGGTGTGTATTGGTTATTGCTTTTAACCGGCGTCATTTTAGTCATCAGTCGTTATTTAATGAGTTAAGGCTCACTCAACGAATTTTAAACTATTAATAGGTATAACTATGTACGATATTCTAATAAAAAATGGTACCTACTTTGATGGTAGTAAGCAGGTTGAAAAAATTAACGATGTTGCGGTTCAGGATGGAAAGATTGCTAAAGTTGCCGCTAACATCGAAGGTGAAGCATATAAAGTTATAGATGCTAAAGGTAAGTGGGTGACGCCGGGTTTTCTTGAAATTCACAGTCATTATGACGCTGAAATTATTGCGGCACCTGCTTTAAAAGAATCAGTACGTCATGGCGTTACAACAGTGGCTATTGGTTCTTGTTCTATTTCCATGGTGAATGCCGAACCAGAGGATTGTAGTGACTTATTTACTCGTGTTGAAGCAGTCCCGCGTGAATCAGTATTACCTATATTATTTGAAAAGAAAAAATGGAAAGACGCCAAAGGTTATCGTGAGTTTTATAAGAGTCATCCGTTAGGTCCAAACGCGTGTTCATTCATTGGCCATAGTGATATACGGGTGGCAGCCATGGGAGTCGATCGGGCTACGAGTGATATCAAACCTACAGAAAAAGAAATGCAAGCCATGGAGCGTATGCTGGAAGAAGCGCTTGATCATGGTTGTATGGGACTATCTATGATGACCACCAAGTTAGACAAGCTGGATGGTGATAGAGCATGGTCGAGGCCCTTACCGTCAACGTATTCCACGTGGTGGGAGTTCAAGCGCTTATTTAAAATTTTGCGCCGACGCAACGGGATTCTGCAGGGTGCACCAGACGCGGTTAAAAAAGTAAATGTATTCGGGTTTTTGTGGCAAGCGCATGGTCTGTTTAGACGACCAATGAAGGTAACCATGTTAACGGCATTGGATTTAAAGTCGAATCCGCTATTACCGTACATTACTCGCATCAGTGGTTTTATAGCGAATAAACTCTTACGGGGTAATTTCAAATGGCAAACCCTATCGGCACCTTTTACGATTCATTTGGAAGGTCTAGAGGTGAATGCATTTGAGGAGTTCGAAACAGGCGCGGAGCTTCGTGACATGATGAAAGATGAAGAGGCACTTTACAAACGTATTAACGATCCAGAGTTTCGTGCTGCATTCAAAAAACATGTGTCTGAAATTTTTACAGTCGGTTTATGGCATCGAGATTTTAGTGACGGTTGGATTACAGATTGTCCAGACAAATCCTTGATTGGAAAAAACTTTGAGCAAATTGGAAAAAGCTACAATGTCGATCCAGTGGATGCCTTCTTTGACTTGGCGACTAAATATCGCAGCGAATTAAAATGGAAAACGAATTATGGTAATCATCGTCCACGTATTATGCATAAGCTATTAGTAAGCCCTTATACCCATGTAGGTTTCGGTGATAGTGGCGCTCATATTCGCTCATTGGCGATGTATAACTTTCCACTACGTTTATTAAAATATGTTCGAGATGCGCAATTAGAGGGTAAGCCATTCATGTCCACTGCTGAAGGCGTGAATAAAGTGACAGCCGACTTGGCAGATTGGTTTGGTTTAGATGCAGGGTATATACGTGAAGGCGACAGAGCGGATATTGCTATCATTAATCCTGAGGGTTTGAATGAGGACCTTGATGCCATTGCTGAAGCGCCTATGGAAGGATTTGGTATTGATCGCTTAGTAAAACGCAATGACGATGCAGTGGATGCAACCATTATTAACGGTAAGATCGCGTACACTAAATCAGAAGGTTATAACGATGACCTTGGTAAGCAACAGGGCTTTGGTCGCTTTTTAGAGAATCATTTTGTCGAAGGGCGTACAGAGTGCAGTAGTGATTTGATTGAACGCCCTGCATAAAACAAAAAAGGCCACATTTAAAAATGCGGCCTTTTTTATTTTGGTGTCTAGCTGTTTTGCACTAGCAAGCAACGATGTTAAAGCGCTTTAATTGCTTCTAACTGTTCTGCCAATTTTGCGTGAGTGCTTTCAAAGTCAGCCAATTTAGCTTTCTCTTTTTCGATCACGTCGGCTGGAGCTTTATCCACAAACTTAGGGTTATTCAGCTTGCCACTGACTCTATCCAACTCTTTTTGGTTCTTCTCAATGGCTTTGCTTAGGCGATTGACTTCAGCATCAACATCAATGTTGCCGGCCATAGGGATCAATACTTCCATCTCGCCTACCAGTGCGGTCGAGGCAAGCGGTGCTTTGTCACCTTGATTCAACCAAGTAATTTCTTCAAGCTTGGCAAGATTCTTCAAGAACGTTTGGTTGGCTTCTAAGCGACGTTGATCATCAGCGTTGCCGTCTTTGAAGAAGCATTTAACTGGTTTGCCAGGACCAATACCCATGTCGGCACGGATGTTACGAATACCCGTGATGACACCTTTCAACCATTCAATATCCGTATCCGCTTGTGCGTCGATTTTAGTCTCATCCGCTTGCGGGTATTGCGCCAGCATAATGGTATCGCCACTTTTGCCAGCGATAGGGCCAATGGTTTGCCAGATCTCTTCTGTGATGTAAGGCATCATCGGGTGAGACATGCGCAAGATCGCTTCTAGTACATTGACGAGCGTACGGCGAGTACCGCGCTTTTGCGCGTCGCTGGCGTTGTCGTCCCAGAGTACAGGTTTCGAAAGTTCCAGATACCAGTCACAGTACTCATTCCAAACAAACTCATAAATAGCCTGAGCTGCATGGTCAAAGCGGTAGCCATCGAGTGCATCTACAACGGTTTTTTCTGCTAGCTGGAGGCGAGAGATGATCCAACGATCCGCCAACGAAAGCTCAACGTCACCGTTATTTAAATCATCAATCTGTTGAGCCGTTAACGCAATGCCTTCTTCTTGTTCAACGTTCATTAGAACATAGCGTGTTGCGTTCCAAAGCTTGTTACAGAAGTTGCGGTAGCCTTCCAAGCGGCTCATATCAAACTTGATATCACGGCCGGTAGAGGCCAAAGACAAGAATGTGAAGCGCAATGCATCAGTTCCGTAAGCAGCAATGCCGTCAGGGAAATGCTTGCGGGTTTGCTTTTCAATCTTGGCGGCCATTTGTGGCTGCATCATACCGCTCGTACGTTTTTCTACTAGGCTTTCTAGCTCGATGCCGTCAATGATGTCCAGTGGATCCAATACATTACCTTTGGACTTCGACATCTTCTGGCCTTCTTGGTCACGAACCAAACCGTGTACATAAACCGTCTTAAAAGGCACTTCGCCAGTGAACTTCAAGGTCATCATGATCATGCGTGCAACCCAGAAGAAGATAATGTCGAAACCTGTTACCAATACATCCGTCGGATGAAAGGTTTTTAGCTCAGGTGTTTCTTCGGGCCAGCCTAAAGTGGAGAACGTCCAAAGAGCTGAACTAAACCATGTGTCCAATACGTCTTCGTCTTGGCTAAGTTTGATATCATCGCCTAGGTTATTATCTTTGCGCACTTCAGCTTCGCTACGACCGACATAGGCATTGCCTTGCTCGTCATACCAAGCTGGAATACGGTGGCCCCACCATAGCTGACGGGAAATACACCAGTCTTGTAGATCGCGCATCCATGAGAAATACATGTTCTCATAGCTTTTAGGTACAAATTCAATATCGCCTTTTTCAACGGCTTCGATAGCTGGCTTTGCGAGGCTTTCCACACGCACATACCATTGGTCTGTTAGCATCGGCTCAATGACAACGCCACCGCGATCACCATACGGCACGGTAAGATCGTGATCTTTTACTTCGTCTAATAAACCCAGTTCATCTAATTTGGCAACGATGGCTTTACGCGCTTCAAAGCGATCCATTCCGGCAAATTCTTGTGGCAGTTCGCGGCTGTATGCATCGCTTGCTTCGCCTTTGCTATCGAATACTTCTGCTTCAGCGCGGATTTCAGCGTTGTAGGTTAATACGTTAATCATGGGCAGGTTGTTACGCTTGCCCACTTCATAGTCGTTAAAGTCGTGGGCAGGCGTAATTTTTACGCAACCTGTGCCTTTTTCCATGTCGGCGTGTTCGTCTGCCACAATCGGAATGCGACGACCCACCAAAGGTAATTCGATTTCTTTACCAATTAAATCTTTGTAGCGAGGATCTTCGGGGTTAACGGCTACACCTGTATCACCTAGCATGGTCTCAGGACGCGTAGTGGCGACGACGATATAGTTCGCGCCAGTGGAGGTGGTAACGCCATCCGCTAGAGGATAACGGAAGTGCCACATGTGACCTTTTTTATCCTTGTTTTCCACTTCCAGATCCGAGATCGCAGTGTGCAGTTTCGGATCCCAGTTTACTAGGCGTTTACCGCGATAAATGAGGTCTTCTTTATATAAGCGAACAAATACTTCTTGAACGGCGTTGCTTAAGCCGTCATCCATAGTGAAGCGCTCACGGCTCCAATCCACAGAAGAGCCAAGGCGACGGATTTGTTGAGTGATGGTGCCACCGCTGTGGTCTTTCCATTCCCAAACTTTTTCTAGGAATTTCTCACGGCCTAATGCTTTGCGGTCTTGGCCTTGTGCGGCCAACTGACGTTCCACGACCATCTGTGTAGCGATGCCCGCGTGGTCGGTGCCTGGCTGCCATAGGGTGTTCTTACCCTTCATACGGTTGTAGCGCACCATGCAGTCCATGACCGCATTGTTAAACCCATGACCCATGTGCAGTGAGCCAGTGACGTTTGGCGGTGGGATCATGATACAGAAGCTATCGTCACCACCTTGTGGGGCGAAGTAGCCTTTGTCTTCCCAAGTTTGATACCAAGATTTCTCGATTTCGTGAGGCTGATATGTCTTGTCCATCGCCATACTGACTAGTCACCTAAAATTCGCTGAAAAATGACCCAGATTATAGCGGGTTTTCAGACCGGATAGTAGGCGATAGAAGATGGATTTATTGAGGTGTTTTAGCCGCGTAAGTCACGATGAGTAACCTCATAACCACGGTCGCGATAAAACTTGTAGTGGGCACGTGATTGAGCAAGACTGGTTTCATCTTGAATGACGATTTCCAAGACACGATCAAAGCGGCTAAAGAAGCTAGGTTGAGGGCTGACTAGGTTGATAAGTACATCAAAGTGGTGACTTGGGTGATCTTGCCAGCCAATCTCCACTTGAGTTTGAGAGGCTTGCTCTCCAACGATTTGGTGGGGAAGAAAGGACTCTGGTTTGTATTCCCACATGAGGTCGTCTAGTTGCTTGGCCTGCTGCTCATCTTGTGCATGAACATATATTTGTCGACCTTCCTTAAAGGCTTTTTCAGCTAAGCGACACGCAAAGCTTAAGCGAGCTTGCTGTTGGCTGTGGCCTAAAATGTAAAAATCGATGGACGTCATGTTGATCACTAGGTGCGAAAAGTGACGAGCAGTATACCCGTCTCGGCTATAGCCTCCAAGGGAGGAGGCCATTTTCGGGTAACGTAGTAAATGCTTTAAATACGATCTTCGATCAGGCTATCGCTAGCGAATGCGTCTTGTGCAAAAGCCACTCGAGCAGCAGCGTCCCGATTTAGTATTGATCGATCAATCTTTTCAATTGGCTTCAAGCGATGCAGCAGGCCGACACCATTAGCGACTTGTATAGAAAGTCCAGGCCTGGCATTTAACTCTAAAAGCATGGGGCCACGGGTGTTGTCTAATACGATATCAGCACCTAAATATCCTAAGCCAGACATTTCATAACAACTGGCTGCAAGGGTGAGTAGTTCTTGCCAATGATCGACTTTGAGTTCACTCAAGGCTTGTCCCGTGTCTGGGTGAGTCAGAATACTCTTACCGTGTTGTACCGCATGTAATGGCTTCCCTGTGGCTATATCTAATCCCACACCAATAGCTCCTTGATGAAGATTAGCTTTGCCATCTGAGTCTCGTGTTGCAAGGCGCATCATGGCCATGACAGGAAAACCTTTGAAAATGATAACGCGAATATCAGGCACGCCTTCATGAGAAAACGACTTAAATAGAGGATTGAATTCGATCAGCCTTTCAATGATTGCCACATCAGGAGCACCCCCAAGACTATAAAGACCTGCCAGAATATTCGAAGCATGACGTTGTAAATCTTGCAAGCCGACGACCTGCCCGCTGCTCTTGCTAAAGTGTTGCTCGTCGACGCGTGAAAGTACCATAATGCCCTTGCCGCCACTGCCTTTTGCGGGTTTGATGGCGAACCCAGAGCAGCCTTCGAGTTTATTTTTCAAGTACGCAACATCATGCTGACTCTTTAGTGTCGTAATCAGCTCGGGCACTGGAATGTTCGCTTCTTCTGCAAGCAGTTTAGATTGTAATTTGTCATCGACTAAGGGGTACAAACGCCGTGGATTATATCGACTTATGTAATCGATATTACGTTTGTTCATACCGAGTATGCCGCGCTGTTTGAGTATCCATGGATAAATCATTGCGCTACTTACTCAATGCTTTGAAGCGAAATAGTTCTAACACTCTGTAACCTGTGTAGGAGCCGATCAATAAAATACAGGACAAAACGATGAACTGGATGCCAATGAAATTGAATGTCAAATGGCGAATCCATGGATCGTTCATCGCCCAGTAAACTAACACTGCGGTAAGTAAACTGCCGCCTCCTTGAATCATTACTTCTTTACCACCTTCTTCTTCCCAAAGGATGGACATTCGTTCTATGGTCCAAGATAAAATAATCATAGGGAAGAAAGTGATCTTTAAGCCTTCGGTTAAGCCAAGTTTGAACGCGAGAACGCTAAATAAACTAATGATTGCAATGACCGAAATGATGACAGCGGTTATTCGAGCAACGAGCAACAAGTTTAATTTCGATAGATAACTACGAATAAACAATCCTGCTGTAACCACAAGAATAAAGCCAACTAAGCCGGTTATAAGTGATGTTTGTATGAATGCCAGCGCAATGAGCACCGGCATAAATGTGCCTGACGTTCGAATGCCAATAAAGATTCTAAGAATACAAACGATTAAGGCGCCAATCGGAATGAGTAGAATTGTTTTAAACATAGCTTGCTCTTCAATTGGAAGGCTATGAATAGAAAAATTCATAAAATCGTATTGACTGGATAACGTTTGAGAAATGTTTGCGTAGGTTGATTCTTCTCGTTTGATCATCGAGAAGTGAATATCTGATTGGGTCCCTCCTGTTACCTCAATAATGGGCGATGCAACTTTTTGCCAAAGTAAAAAAGGCTTGTCAGCATGAGTACTATACTCAGAAAAAGAATCGGAGGGATAAAAGAATAGCTGGTGATCATCACCATTCCAAACTCTCAGCATGGGGACCAGAGATTGACGGCGTCGGCCATCCTCTAATTCCAAACCATAAATAATGCTGGCCGGGATGTTCGCTTTGTGCAACATTTTTGTAATAAGTACTGGCAAGGATTCATTATAATGGTTGCGTAATAAACTTATTTGCTGGTTTTCTTTTTCGAATTCAAATCGACTTAACAATTCACGAGTGAAACTGAAGTTATCTGACGAAGCACTGTAAACATCTGCGAGAATTGCGTCTGCCGTTTTATCAAAAGGTTGAGGGAGTGTGACGTAAGGAACTTTAGGAGCTTTAATTGTTTCTGCCTGCTCCTGCTCATTGACTAAAACTTCAGCTCGATAGAAAAGGGTCTGCTTGCCATTCGCATTACGGATGCTCCATTGTGCTTGCGGTCGATCACCATCCAAAAAGTGCAGTCCATAACCTGGAGAAGCAGCCGCTTCTTTCAATACCGTAAACCCTTCCTGATTTGGTGGTCGCGCCATACTTACTTTTACTGGTTTGTCTTCTGCCATGAATTCAACTTTAGCTTCAATTGACCAAATCGTTTTTGTTTCACCATACAAAAGCGGTACATCATATACCCAGTGACGCTGTAAAATCAGAACGATACCGACGATAAAAATCAGTAAGATAAAAAAGTAAAATGAAAGTCGAGAGGGAAATCCGAAGCGAGTCATTATTGTTTGTCTCCGGAATCTTTTGGCTTATATTTCGAATGTATGAACTCTCTACCCACATCAATAAGCGTAATGTCACGCAAGAATTCGCGACCAATCAAGATTGGGTAAGTCATTTGAGAGCGATCGGTCAAAGTAAATTCAGTATCGTAGCGTAGATCATTGCCTAGCTGCACAGTAAGAGAGACGACAGGACGTCGATCCGGCTCTGGACTTGATGATTGCTTGATTAACACATGGCGAATTAACTTTGCTTCAAGGCTAGCCGATTCAGATTCATCATCATGCTGCAATACAAAGCGAACCCAGCGTTCACTATCACGATCGAAGTACTCGATATCAACTGCACTAAGAGATGATGTTGCAGCACCGCTATCAATGCGGGCTTGGTAGTGGTGTCCAGGCGGAGATACATAGATCCACTCTTTAGAACCGACAATGGTTCGATTTTTATAGGCATCGTTACTTTGATCTGCGCTGCACTCGCTATTTAGAAACCCTGGAGTAGCCGCTATAATCCGCTCAAGTTGTTCATTCATGGTGTTTAATTGTTTTTGCTGTTCTTTTATCAGCGAAATTTCGAGTTTGTCGGTTGACTGTGATGAAGTACTCAATTGAGAACAGTGAGCTTTAATTTGCTCTGCGATGCTTGCATTGGTGACTGCAACATGTTCTTGGCTTGGCCAAACTGCACATCCAGAAATGGTCAGTGATAATGAACTGAGTGCGGCAATAAAAGCAGAACGGATGATCATACGAAAACCAATATTAAATAAAGATGCATATTTTAGAGGAAAATGCTTGCAGTCGCATTACGGCCCACAACAAACATATATAACGCCTCCATTAGATTGCTATTACGTAGAAAGTTTCAATATGAGTCAAATTTAAAAAGCTGTATGAGCCGGTATCGGTTTATTGCACATCGGCTTTGCGCAAGAGTACCAGCTCAGCTGTCTCTGAGCTGTTGAACTAGACTATAATAATAAAAAAACCAAGGTTACTTATGGTACGTTTCGTTCGTTTTTTTTTAATGCTGTTGGTAAAACTTCTAAGTGTATTGTTTTATCGTTTTAAGTTGAACTGGTTGAGCGAGGAACGATTTGATCGCTTCTCTGATGTCCAGCTTATTGTGTTTTTAAATCACACCAGTCTATTCGAGCCTTTATTCATAGGGGCCGCGCCGATTCCAGTATTATGGCGCTTAAGTGGGGACTTACTGGCACCTGGTGCAGATATCACGCTAAATGATCGACCTATTGCTGGTAAAATTTATCATAGTTTATTACCGGGCCTGATTCCGATTACGCGCAAGAAAGATGAATCATGGCACAACTTTATGAATCTTGTGACGAAAGATAATTTGGTTGCCATATTACCGGAGGGGCGTATGAAGCGTCGGGATGGTATGGACAAACATGGAAAGCCTATGACTGTCCGCGGTGGTGTGGCGGACATATTAGAAAAGAAGCACAAGGGTAAAATACTGTTCATATACAGTGGTGGCTTGCATCACATTCAGTCGCCAGGGCAAATTTTACCAAAGGTGTTCAAAGTGATTCGCGCGAATCTGCAAATAATGAATATTGATGAATACAAAGCCAGCCTTCCCTTTGAATTTGGTCATGATTTTCGTGACGAAGTGGTAAAGGATATGCAAAAGCGCTTAGATACTCATGTGCCATTAGAAAAGTAGTACTGTGACTTACTTCTCATTTTAATTCCTGATATAAATGGCGTTATATACCTAGTACGCAGATATCTCCGATGCCAGTCACTACTTATCGTTATACTCGCAACGCCGAGCGATACGCTAAATCTTTAGCCCGCAGTCGTTTTCGAACGCGACGTCTACCTGGATGGTTACCAGGAACTCAACGCAAAATTGCCATCCTAACGGAAGGGGACTCTTGGTTCGATTATCCTCTCAAGAGTCTGAGCAGTGGTATTGGATTTGTTTTGCGATTCTTTACGGGCTTGCAGGGGTTTGATGCAACCAGTAAGACTAATGTCATTGATTGTTTAGTTTCTGACTCGAGTCTTAATAGTACGACGTTACGAATCGAACGTAGTGGCGACCATGCTGACGAATTATCGGCGAAGACCAGTGATAAAACTCATGGCGTTATGGAAGAGCGTTTGCCGTCACCCACCTTGTATGCCGTGTTAAAGAACAAGGATATAGGCCAGAATCTGGATTGTATTTTACTCAGTGCCGGAGGCAACGACTTAATTAATCATATGCGTCGCCATGTAATGCAAGACTATTGTGGTAGTGCAGAGCAGTCCATAGACGTTCATGAGTTGAGGTCTATGGCTCAGCGTGTTGTTCAGCATTACCTCAATGCGCTGTTGTATCGGGATGAATTTGCTCCGCAAGCCCATGTTATTTGCCACAGTTATGCTTATCCCATTCACCTTTATAGCGGCACCAGTTTTTGCTTCGATATTAATGATATTGGGTTGATCTTAGGGCGTCTATTTAAGTTAATTGGTCATACATGGACGCGCCGAGCATTTGCCACAATTGGTGTTGATATTAATGAACAAGGACAGATTTTTACGAAGGACGACGCGAATTTACACGAGAGCTTCGATAAAAAAGGATGGCCCAGCAACCCTCAGGCAGTTGATGGAAAACGAATAGGCGTGCATGCAGAAAGAGCCTATGCCATTCGTCTTATGTTAGATGTGTTGATGGAGGAAATGTCTGAACTGCCAGAGTTATACCGCCAGCGAACGGGTCAAGACTTAGATCGATTCCATTACATCGACTTGCGCAACGAAGTACAAAAACCTGAGTATTGGGCTGACTTTATTCACCTTAATGATAAGGGTTGTACACAGGTAGTGAAACGCTTCTTGTCGGTGATTGAAAAACTGGACTTCGCTTAAAATGAAAAAGGGACCATGCGGTCCCTTGTTTTCAGAGTAGATAAATTTATTACGCTTTGCTCGCTATGTAATTCACTAGCAAAGGAACAGGTCGCCCAGAGGCTCCTTTATTTTTACCACCGCTGTGCCATGCGGTACCTGCAATGTCCAAATGAGCCCATTTTTGCCCTTCAGTGAAACGAGACAAGAAACACGCTGCAGTCGTTGCACCTGCTAAGCGGCCACCAATATTTGCGATATCGGCAAAGTTACTGTCTAGCAATTCTTGATACTCATCTTGCAGCGGTAGGCGCCATACCGCATCTTGGGAGACATCGCTCGCCATTTGCAGGTCGTGAGCCATTTCTTCATCTTGTGTGAACAACCCAGAATTTACGTTTCCAAGAGCCATCATGCATGCGCCAGTTAACGTGGCAATATCGACGATGCTGGCGGGTTTATAGGTTTCGATGGCGTATGTCAGAGCATCACAAAGGACCAGTCGACCCTCTGCATCCGTATTAAGGATTTCGATGGTGGTGCCGTTCATGGCAGTGACGATATCACCTGGCTTGGAAGCGTGACCTGCCGGCATATTTTCAGCTGCTGCAATGACACCGATGAAGTTGACCGGTAGATTTAATTCTACGATGGCAGCCATCGTACCCAGTACAGAAGCAGCGCCGCACATGTCGTACTTCATTTCGTCCATACCAGCACCTGGTTTCAAACTAATGCCGCCGGTATCAAAGGTAATGCCTTTACCTACTAGCACATGAGGAGCATCACCTTCTTTGCCACCCTTATACTCCATACAAATGAGTTTGCCAGGTTCAATGGAGCCTTTTGATACGCTCAGGAAAGAACCCATACCTAGTTCTTCCATTTTATCTTCGTCAAGTACTTGAGTGTCCAAGCGATCATGACCTGCGGCGAGTTGCTGTGCCTGTTCAGCCAAATACGAAGGAGTTGCAACGTTGGCTGGTAAGTCACCTAATCGTTTTGCTGTCATCATGCCTCGGGCAACGGCTTGGCCAAAGCTCACAGCGGTTTTCATTTCTTTTCCAGCGAGGATTTCAATGCCTTCAATACTTGGCTTTTTCTCTTCTTTTTTGCTTTTACACTCGTCGAATTTGTACACGGTGCCCTGCAGCGCGATGGCTAGCTGTTCGTGTAACCAAGCGGCATCGCGGCCATTTACTTTGATACCTTCTAAGCTGACGCTGGCGTTATAACTTGGGCTCGCCTTAAGTGCTGCCGCCGATGCGTTAAAGGCTTTGATTACGTCCTTTTCGTTGGCTTTGCCAACGCCTGTAACTATTAAACGGGGGCCATCGGCCTGAGGGATAGTGTGTGTTTCGCCCGCTTTACCCGAAAGGTCTTTGCTCTCTAATAACTTGCTCAGGAAACCGTTTAGCTTCTCATCAATATCTTTACCAGGCTGAAACAAGCTGTTGTCTTCTGCCACAAATAGCAGGATGGCGTTATTTTGACTTTCAGTGATTGATTTTTGATTAACCAGGAATTCCATTGTATCTCCAGTTGTGCCCAGTTTGGGTATGAGAAAGTTGACTGCTTAGGTAGTGCTGTAAGACTTTTTCAGGGATAATGTAAAGTCTACTGTAAATGGCCTATTTTTCCATTGCACACTGAGCAGAGCTAGATACAACTCAGTGCCTAAGATCTACAGTGATTATTGGGATCTTAAATTAAAAATACAAGGCTAATATCAGATACGCCTCACGGCTTGGATAACACTTAAGGTTTACGCTTGATTTTAACGCGGTATTTTCTTCGGGAGCTACTTACGTCGACATTTGTGATTACCGGCATTCTTATGCTGATAGTGACGAGTGCGCGTATGGTTATCCATCTGAATAAGGCGGTTGCAGGCATCATCCCCCCGGAGGCTGTGTTCTATACCATTCTTTACAACAGCCCTGGTTTTTTGCAGCTGATTTTACCTCTGGGTTTTTACATTTCTATTTTGCTGGTCTATGGCCGAATGCACAGTGAGAACGAAATGACGGTGCTGTATGCCACGGGCTTTGGCCCCAAGCAGGTGTTTCGTATTACCATGGCGCCAGTCACTGTGATGATGCTGTTGATTGGTTTCCTCAGTTTATATCTGGCGCCTACGGCAGCGGATAAGCTGGATCGTTATTTACAGGAGCAGCAGCAAGAGAGTGAATTTTCGTTCGTGACACCGGGCCGCTTTAATGCTCTTGGAAAAGGCGGTGAAAAAGTCTCTTATGCAGAGGATCTAAGTGCTGATCGTAAGCAAATGCAGCAAGTATTTATGGCCGATGGCAATGTACTCTTGTTGGCAGAATCGGGTCAGCAATTTGTAGATCCCAATAGCGGGTCACGGTATTTAGAACTCAACAACGGAAAGCGTTTTTCTGGGGTCCCCGGTGATCCTAATTTTGAGGCCATGAGTTTTGATCGCTACGCCGTTAAAATCGCGGAAGAAAGCGATGTGGCGAAAAAAGCGCGCTATGAAGCAGTTAGTACTATGGAGTTGTTAGATCGAGAGCATCGTGTTTATAAAGCACGTTTGCACTATCGAATTGGTTTGTTCATTCTTGTCCCTATTATCGTCATCATGGCCTTCCCGCTCAGCCATGTTAAACCCAGACAAGGACGCTACGGTAAAATGTTACCCGCAGTGGTTTTATACATGGTCTATTACACTACCTTGATCACCGCTCGAAAGTGGATGGAGCAAGGAGATACGCCAGAATGGCTAGGTCTTTGGTGGCTGCACGGTATCTTTTTGAGCATTGGTCTTATGCTCATGTATTGGCCAGTGATCCAGTTGAAGCGCCAAGCCAAAAAGCGTGCAGCGATTACGCCGGCTCCTGTAGGAGAGGGCCATGCGTAAGATAGATGCTTACATTCGAAGTTCCGTCATCAATTCTATTTTAGCCGTACTGTTCGTACTTGGCATGCTGGACTTGGTGATCGCACTCTTGAATCAGCTGGATAACCTTCGCGATACGTTTACGTTTGCTGATGCGCTTTACTATGTAGTGGCGTCGGCGCCTACTCGATTGTATGAAATGATTCCCATGATTACCTTGATTGGTTGTCTCGTGGGTTTAGGAAGCTTAGCGACTCATAGTGAATTGACCGCTATTCGTGCGGCTGGTGTTAGTACGGGCCGAATCATGCTCAGTACGATCAAAGCCAGTGCCATTATGATGGTTTTGAGTTTAGTCATGGGTGAATACATAGTGCCCGACTTAGAGCGCATGACCACGAGTTTTAGAACCATAGCGCTTGGAAGAGAAGTCGCAGTGACCAATGAAGGCAAAGGTCATTGGCACAAAGAAGGTAATAATTACATGCGCTTTGCTGCCATCGAGCCTAATGGCGTTCTGCATGGCATGACACTATATGAGTTTGATGAGAATAAGAATCTCACCAAAATGACCCATGCAAAGCGCGCGATTTATCAGCGTGAACATTGGAGTATGGAGAATGTTCGTATTACTCACATCGAAGATGTAAGGACCGAATACAAGGCCAAATCGATTGCACCGTTTGATACTGAGTTAACACCTGAGACCCTAAAGTTTGTGGCGCAAGAACCCAAGGATATGGCGATTTCTACTCTGTATAAATATGGCCAGTACTTGGATGCCCAAGGTTTGGGTGGCGGCGAGTTTAAACTCGCATTTTGGAAAAAGTTACTACAACCTATCAGTACCCTGGCTTTGGTGCTGGTTGGGATAAGTTTCATCTTCGGACCTTTGCGAAGCGTGACCATGGGTCAGCGACTTTTCACAGGAATTCTCGTGGGCCTTGTCTACAAAATTGTTGTGGATTTACTCGGCCCTATTGGCTTGCTAGTGGGCATTGGGCCCTTACTTGCGAACCTCATTCCTATTGGCTTGTGCATGATATGGGGCAGCTGGATGCTGCGACGTGCCGGTTAATAGCCTAATCTTATTTCAATTACATTCATTTCAATTTTGCAGTAGGTATTTCATGGATAAAGTTTATATTAGCGCTCAGCAGCTATTAGAAGACTCGTTCAAATTGGCTATTCAAGTATATGAGAGTGGTTTCCGCCCTGATTACATCGTTGGTGTGTGGCGCGGTGGTGCTCCAGTGGGAATTGCGGTTCAAGAGCTACTGCATGTATTTGGTGTGGAAAGCGATCATATTGCGATTCGTACTTCGAGCTATACGGGTATTGGCGAGCGTTCTAAAAAAGTACGTGTCCATGGCTTAACGTACTTGATCAAGCGTATCGAGAGTGAAGACAGTTTATTGATTGTAGATGACGTGCACGATAGTGGTTTGAGTATCGACCAAACCATCGTTGATTTGAAAAAAGCGTGTAAAAAGAACACGCCAGAGATTCGCGTAGCGACGCCTTACTACAAGCCTAAAAACAATAAGACGGATCGAGTGCCGGATTACTATATCCATGAGACGGATGAATGGTTGGTATTCCCCCATGAAATTGATGGCTTGACCACAGAAGAGTTGCGTAAGAATCGCCCAGAAATGGCTTACATAGCAGATCGCATCGACGCGTTAAAAGGCGAAGGTAAGTAATTACTTCGGCTTCCTTTCGTTCATCTGGCTTAGAGTATCCATCTAAGCCAGATATCATGATAGATCACTATCTTTAATAGACTTAAGCGTTTAGCTGACTATCGAGTCAAATTTCACCCTACGAGGTGAAGAAGCTCATTCCTGATCTTGCTCTAATATCCGTCCTAGTAAACTCACTAAGGACGCGAGATGATACTAAATATAAATTTACGCACTGTCGCCTTTGCTTCAGTTACTTCAATGTTACTTACCGCGTGCGGTGGGTCCTCTGATGATGATACAACTCCAACTGTTAACCTAGACGCCTATACCGACTTAACTTGGACCGCCGGAAGTGATGAACTCGTGGGTCTAACTTATCCACAAGGCGCTGAAAATGGCAATCTATTTGCGTTAAAGCGCAGCGAAGACAGCTCTGGAGCGCAATCTCATACACTGTTGCGTGGGGATAGTGCTACTAAAGAATTAAAAGCACTGACAGAAATCAACTTAGAGCAAGACTATTATCGGGATGTCTTGGCTTTGCCTATTACGGCGAATGTAAATGATGAGACTGTGAATACTGCGATAGTCGCTACCTGCGGCTATGCAAAGCAAAGCATTCTTGAAGGTGGTTCTGGCCCCAACGCGATGGGAGCGCGAAACATAGCACTGCCAGCTGAGCCACAAGACCCACAAGAACCAGCCCAATTAGAACTATATATTCCTGACATGGACATATCAGCCAGTATTGATCTAACAGACCAAGGATCTTCCTCTTTATCATTGATCAACTGTCACTCGATGGGTGGATTAACTGTTTTTGACCTGGCTAACAAATCAGAGGGCGCGAAAACGCAATATGTTGTTTCTTTGTATCTTCATGGTGAAAGTACGAGCTCTAGGTTTTCAACGTTTTACGTAGAGTTTCTTTATGATTATGGCACCAATGAAATCGATACGGACGAGCTTGATATTTATGAAGAAGACTCAGTGCTTTGGAGTAGTGCCGCTGTTGATGTGCTGGATTCGGGAAATTCGAAAGAATTCTACATACTCAGTACAAATGTAGAGGGCGAAACAGGTTTGTATGACTTTTATGATCAGGAACCGGTTTTTGGCACGGATGGCAATCCGTTTACTGGATCCACCGATGAAGGCGCAGACATACTGGATTTCATTAATAACGGAAACGATGTCTTCGCGGTATCGTCCAATCCTGGTTTAGTGGGTATTGATTTTACGGGTGACGACTATGTTGAATTATCAGCTGGCGATTACCAATATTGTATTGACGCGTTAGCGATTAATGGAGAAACCGCGTGGTGTCACGATTCAACCGAGCAAGGAAGCCTTATTGAATTTACTTTACCAGAGGTTCCTCAATCGGAAGCGCCTCCTGTGGTGGCTGCCGGTCTTTCTATTAATAAATCCACTTCTTATAAAGTATCTAAAGAAGAGGCTGAACAGATTAAAGCCGAACTTGAAGGTGCCGGAGCAGAAGTCGAAGTTAAGTAAATTGAAGTGACTTCCATTATAAAGCCAGCGTAAAAAACTGTGTTTATAGAGCCCTCAAACGAGGGCTTTTTTATTTAAATGTTTAACGTCTTAAAATCACCTAAGTGGGTGAAGAAGGTGTGTGGTTGATCTCATAAAGTGGTGGTGTTTAGAAATAAAGGAAACGTTCATGCAATACAACACGATTACCTCGTCAATCTTAGTCAGCATTTTTGCCGCATCACTTAGCGCTTGTGGTGGATCAAGTTCTAGTAGTGAAACACAAGATCCATCTAATCCAAGTAGTAATACTGGCAACGACAATAACGCAACATTAATCGATACAACTTGGTCAGCAGGCAATGATCGAATGCTAGGGCTAGCTTTTACAGGGTCTAATGACGCACCGACGATTACTATGCTAAAGGGAACACCTAAAGCGGGGCAGGATGGCGATATTTTTTCTGTTCGTACTTCTACCTCAGCTAACAATGAATTATCTGAAATAAAAAACATTGATAACCTCAATGACCGCACAGATCTTCAAGATCTGGAAGTGATAACAGCCAATGGCTCGGACTATGCGATCGCATGCCAAGACGGTGCAAATACTTCTGGATATGAGAAGTCAGCGAGCCTACATATCTTTAAATTATCCGATCCAGCTAAACTTAAAAAAATCGATGTAGAATTAATTAACGACTTTGAGATGAGGGCATGCAATAGCATATCGGCTTCATTTGGACAGGGTACTTCTACGGCAATGGAGGCCAAGGTATTCATGGTTGGCCAAAGTTGGATTGAACTACCTAGTGGTGGGGGTGAAAATAGAGAATCACTCGCCAAGGTTTTATTGACTATTGATACAGAAAAAGCAGTAGATGAAGTCAATGCTATTGACGTGGATGCAATCAGCCTAGAGCACAAAGAGTATTATAGCGACGCTATTTCATCAGTTACTAGTTGGAATAGTCATGTTTATTTCACAGTTTTTGACGATAGTGAGGGCACAAATATCTTAAAGTATATGAATACGGCTTTGACCTCTCCGACCGTAGAAGTGGTTGATGAAACTGTTTATGATCCATTTGTGAGTGGTACTGCTCAGTCTATGATTGTAAAAGATATGTTTATGATTCCCGCCACTTCAGCTACCGACTACGATACAATTTACTTGGTTTCGAGTTCTAGTGAATCTGGTATTGTCGTTGCTCGATATCGCAGAGATTTAAAACTGAGCGATGCAATGTCCCTATCAACGGATTCAGGTACGATAAACTGTTCCGATGTAATTACTGGTGTTGCCAATCAGGGTGTTGGGCAAAAGCTTTGGTGTCATGATGCGACGGATGCAGGTAAGATAATTGAAACACTTTCTCCAGTATCCTCTTAGCTTTCTGATCAATCGTAGCATTGGTTAAGAAGGGTCATAGATGGCCTGAGATCAGGTCATCTATTTTTATGGACGAATAAATTGAAGTCATTAATTGAGACAATTAAAACTAGACTGTCATCAGGTTGGGAATCACATCCTTTAGCTCAAGAAATCCAATGGGAACGACATAACTTGTTTATGAAAGAAGTTGGCTCTCGCATGGTCACTTCTGTTATCGGCGCAGTCCTTGTTGGTATGATGTTTTATTCATCTAGTTCAATTGAAATTCTGTGGCTATGGTTTTCTGCAATCACATTCGTTGCTCTTAATTCTTTTTTTATTATCCGATATCACCATAAAAACCCTCCTGAAAATCAAGGCCGTAATGACTTGCAATACGTAAGGATTTGGCATTGGTTAAATCTTTATTTGTCGATTATCTGGGGGATCTTGTGGGCTCTTACACCATTCCTTTTCTTTCCAGACGCTTCTCAGGTTCAAGTTTTGTCCGTATTGATGCTGGTGGTTGTATTAGTTTCAACGCCCTCTGTTACTATGGGTTGTTATCCTGATATTTATATCACCTTCTTAACCCCGGTCTTTTATAGCTTTGGCTGGCACTTGCTGGATGTTGATTTTGGTGATGAATGGTTGCCAATCATTATCGCGCCCTTCACATGGGTCTCGCTGGTTGTGTTCAGTATTATGATTCATCGAACTCATATGGAAGCCATTATCTTACGGCTTGAACATCATAGTTCTGAGAAATTGGCCCTTAGACGCAATCAAGCAAAGACTCGATTTATAGCCGTTGCGAGTCATGACTTAAGGCAACCTATACAAGCAGCTCGGTTATATGCAGAAGCGATGCAAGCAAACAGTCAGCTGCGCAATGATGATACTGTCAATCGTTTAACGGATAGCTTGCATAGTGCAAGCGGCCTGCTCGATCGCTTACTTGATATTTCGAAAATTGATGCAGGCGTTGTCGAGCTTCATAAGACTGTTCAGCCTATCGATGCATTGCTGCAACGCTTGATTTCTACTCATAGTATCCAGGCTGAGCAGAAGAACCTGAAATTACTAAGTGACATAACCTCTACACATGCGAACGTGGATGCCAACATAGTATCTGAGATATTGGACAATTTATTAACTAATGCTATTCGTTATACCCATAAAGGTAGTATTCACTTAAATGCCTACAAGAAAGATGATCAAATTATAATTGAGGTTCTTGATTCGGGTGTGGGTATGACCCGACTACAGATTGATGAAGCATTTGAGGAGTTTGTTCAATTTGAGAATCATGTGTTGACGCCAACACAAGGCATGGGGTTGGGGCTACCCATTGTTAAAAGACTATGTACATTACATGAGATTGAGTTAACCATAGATTCAGAAATTGAAAAAGGGACGTGTGTAAGACTTTCTTTACCAGCCAGCGATGTCAAGCAGTTAAAACCTGAAATAGAGCCTATACCATCGACACAAAGAAATTTACGCATATTGTTAGTGGAAGATGAAGAGCAGGTTGCAGATGCAATGTCTGCTGTATTAGTTAGTGTAAATCACGATGTATCGTTAGCAACAAGTTTGGACGAAGTACAACAGACTTTAACTTTGGATTGGCTGCCTCATGTTTTAATCACAGATGATCGGCTAGCTGATGGGAAAGATGCTTTGGATGTTATTGCGCTGGTGAAAAAGTCTCTGCCCGACATCTCTATTATTGTTATAACGGGAAATACATCGCCTGAAAGACTGCAGGTATTACGTAACAGCGGTCTAACGGTTTTATTTAAACCTGTTTCGTCTAAAGCAATTTATGAAGCTCTCGATCTTGTTTTAAATGGGATCGATTAGTCCTAACTCCCGGGCTTTGTTGATACAGGCAATTCGACTGTTTACATCCAGCGAATTGTACATTAATCGAACGTGAGTTTTGATGGTGTTTGTACTGACGTATAGTGCTTCTGCCATTTCTGAATTGGATAGACCCGATTGCATTAAACCCAAGATAATGCGCTGTCTGTTCGATAATAAAGATGTCTGTGTTTCTGATAAGTACTGGCAAGCTTCTTTAGGGTATGTTTTCCCTGCTAAAAGCGCTTCGATAGCTTCACGTATTTGTTGCATGCCTTCGGTTTTGCTTAAAAAACCTTTGGCCCCTGCATTAATGACACGTTGCTTGTTATGTTCATTAAGATTGCCAGAGCAGATTAGAATTGGAATGTTCTGACGATTTTGAGAGAGTATATCAAGCATAATCAATCCTGTTATCCCAATCATTTCTAAGTCTAGAATAATTAGATCGGGTTGGATTCTATCAATGCTCTCTAAAGCTTTTTTGGGATCAGTAAAAATATCAATTTGGCTATCATTAAAGAAGCCTTGCACCACAGTTCGCATCGCTTCAGCGAACATTTGGTGGTCATCAATAATAAAAATAATCATTTATGGTTTCGCATCGATACCGAACATCATACTAATAGATTAAATGTAACACAGGCAGCTATTTCCGCTAGCTACCTGTGTTAAAAAGACGTGTTGATATTAGGCTGATATTACAGGTTCAGTTCAGCTTTGATTTCCGCATACTGTTCAGCGCGTAAACGGGGGCCAAATTGGCTAACTACTTGGGAGCTAATGCGGCTCGCCAATTTGCCTGCTTGCGCAAAATCTAGGCCGTTGGTAATGCCATAAAGAAAGGCTCCTGCAAAATTATCTCCCGCTCCATTGCTATCAACGGCTTTCGCTGCAAATGGCTCAATGATGTGTTCTTGCTGGCCATCAAAAACCAACGCACCTTTTGCACCTCGAGTAATCGCATATGTTTTGGCCAACTTGCTTATAGCCTGCTTTGCGTCTTCAAGAGATTCGACTCCTGCGTACAACTTAGCTTCTTGCTCGTTGCAAAACAGAAGATCAACACCTCCATCTAGCATTTCTGTGATTCCATCTTTAAAGAACTGTACCATGGCGGGATCACTAAACGTCATGGCTGTTTTCACGCCTTTTTCTTCTGCTAGACGTTTACATTTTATGGCGGCGTCACGAGCACCGTCATTAGTGACCAAGTAGCCCTCAATATAAGCGTATTCACTTTGATGCAGTGCATCAGGGGTGATATGTTCATGATTGAGATCGGCAGTGATACCCAAATAGGTGTTCATCGTGCGCTCGGCATCAGGGGTAATCATAACCATGCACTTTCCAGTTGTGCCGTCTTCACGATCATCGCCAAGATTGGTATCAATACCTGCGCTGGTTAAGTCCTTGATGAAGAAATCACCAGTCTCATCATTGGCAACGTTGCAGCTGTAGAATGTTTTGGCTCCTAAATACTGGGCTGCGAAGATGGTGTTTGCCGCAGAGCCTCCACCAGCTCGGTTTTTTAAACCAAATTGGTCCATAAGTTTAGTCAGTAATGATTCTTGCTGAGCCTGATCTAATAAAGTCATTTGACCCTTTTCGATACCATTTTCGGCGAAAAACGCATCGCTCACTTCAAACTCTTTATCTACAAGGGCGTTACCTATGCCATAAACATGATACTGGGCCATGATGTTTCCTTTTCTTATTCGATGAAGACAATTGGCGAAGAAGTGTAGCAGGGTGTGAATCAGGTGGGAAATTGCCTCATGCCTTCGTTCATCAGGTCGGCTATACTGGCGCAATGAAAAAATCAGCAACTCGCAGTCGTTTTAGAACATTCTTATCTTGGAGCTTCAAGTTAGCCATCGTCGGCATGGTTATTTTGGGGATATTGCTTGCCTATCTTGATGCTCAAGTACGCAGTAAATTTGAAGGCAAACGCTGGGCGTTACCGGCTAAAGTCTATGCGCGTCCGATGGAACTATATCCGGGTTTGGATTTAAAGGCGAAATTCCTTATCCAAGAGCTGGAGCAGGTTGGCTACCGCCGTGTGCCTAATATTGTCGCCCCTGGCCACTACACTATGACGGGTAGTGGTGCAGATGTGGATGTGGATATCTATCGTCGTTTCTTCCCTTTGTTTGACGGCAATGAGGATGCCGCCCGAGTACGGCTAAGTATTCGTGGGCACCAAATAAAAGCTTTATGGGTGGATGGCGCGCCTGCTGATATTGCGCGGCTTGAGCCACTAATGATAGGTGGCATATATCCCAAACATAATGAAGATCGAGAGCTCATCCAACTTGAAGAGGTGCCACAGCTATTGATTGATACTTTGGTTGCTGTTGAGGACCGAGATTTCTACGATCATTTTGGCATTAGTCTAAAAGGCATTGCCCGAGCCATGGTTGTGAACATACAGCGCGGCGGGCTGGTTCAGGGTGGCTCAACATTAACCCAGCAATTGGTGAAAAACTTTTTCTTAACCCGTGAGCGTTCGCTTAAGCGTAAGGCTACTGAAGCATTAATGGCCTTGCTAGTTGAATTGCATTACAGCAAAGACGAAATTCTTGAGGCATATCTTAATGAAGTATATCTCGGGCAAAGTGGACGTAGAGCTATTCATGGTTTTGGTTTAGCCAGTCTACATTACTTTGGAAAACACATTTCCAATTTGAATGCCCCTGAGATGGCCATGCTTGTGGGTATGGTGAAAGGTCCTAGTGTTTATCACCCAAGGTATAAAACGGAAAACGCCAAAGCACGACGAAATGTTGTTTTAACCGTGATGAATGAACAGGGATTAATCTCCGACTATCAGGCTTTGCAGTGGACCAACCGCGATTTAAATATCGTTGAGTATAAACAGTATCAACAGGTTGAATATCCCGCTTATTTGGATTTGGTTCGCCGACAATTGCGTCAGGACTATGCCGAAGAGGATTTAACCAGCGAAGGTTTGCGGATCTATACGAGTTTGAATCCTATCACTCAGCGACAAGCTGAGCAGGCATTGCAAAAGCGCTTGAACCGGATTGAACAAGATTTTCGTCTTGAAACAGAGTTGCAAGGAGCCATGGTAGTAGCAAGCACACAAAGTGGCGAGATTGAAGCTTTGATTGGTGATCGTAACCCGCGTTATTTCGGTTTCAATAGAGCGTTAGATGCGAAGCGCTCTATCGGATCTCTTGCTAAGCCTGCGGTATATCTAACCGCATTGCGTTCCGGTCCGTTCAATCTAATATCCCCGATTGATGACAGCGAAATCGCTATTGCTGGTGCCCAAGGACAGATATGGGAGCCGCAAAACTATGATAAAGAAAGTCATGGTGTCGTGCCCTTATATCAAGCAATGGCCAAATCTTATAATCAGGCCACAGCTCGTTTGGGTATGAATGTGGGGTTGGCAAAAGTGAAGCAAACCTTTGCTGATTTAGGTGTCGAAGAAGGTGTGCCACCTTATCCCTCAATGCTGTTGGGTGCCTTTGAGTTGGCACCGATTGACGTTGCGCAAATGTATCAAACCATCGCTGCGTCTGGTTTTAAGACGCCACTTAAAGCTATTCGAGGCGTGACAACAGCAGATGGACAATTGCTGTCACGCTACGGGTATGAAGTGAAGCAAAGTATCGATAGTGATTCTATTTATTTGATTCAGCGTGCTATGCAGCAAGTGGTGAAAATGGGTACCGCTCGATATCTGAATCAGATTTACGATGAGCAACTGGGTTTAGCGGGTAAAACCGGAACCAGTGATAGTCAAAGGGACAGTTGGTTTGCTGGATTCAGCGGCGACACCTTGGGTATTGTGTGGGTGGGCAGTGACGATAACCGAGCTTTACCTATTACCGGGTCATCGGCAGCGCTACGGGTTTGGGCGAATACGTTTAGAGAGATCCCGTTAAAACCCTTGATGCCAATTCCTACTAAAAATATTGTTGAGAAGTGGGTGAATATCGAAGAAAACGCAGTGAGTGAAGAAGGCTGTGACGATGTCGTGCAATTTCCGTTTATCCACAATAAAATGCCACCCAATATCAGTGATTGCTCTAACCAAAAAGAGCAAGGCACGGGGTGGTGGTCACGTTTTTTTGGTAATGAATAAGCGTCAAAGCATAGGTGGTGCTTGGAGTAAAAATGCAAATTATTAAAGTAGTGTGTTTAAGCTGGTTGCTAGTGGTTTTGCAGGCGTGTTCACCCATTTCAATGCAACCAGAACAGGCGCAGCAAGCGAATGTTCTCGCGCAGTTACCAGATTGGTATCATCAATCGCTTGGTTACCAAGTTTATGGTGGAAATAATTATACTCAGCAACCTCCGGCACTTGCTCGACTAATGCAAGAAGCCGATGCGGCATTTATGCGTGGTGACTATGATCAGTGCCAAATCTTATTAGAGCGAGCTCAGCGTATTAACAGCCAAAATGCCAGTGTGTATATTCGTTTGAGCATGTTGGCATGGCTACAAAACAACGCACAACTGGCTATTCAAATGGCTCGCCGCGCATTGGTGTTTGTTGGTGATGATGTACAAGCACGACAAGAGGTTGAGCGCTTGATCCAAACTATAGAAGATCGTACTTACACCCTTTAACGATTTATTTTTTAGGTTCCCGCATGACCTTGGTTTCGCTATAACGGTCTTGCCAAGCAAGATTGTCTTTATCAAACCAGATCCAGAAATATCCTAATCCTGCCAATGCAAAAGCGGGTACGGCCATCACCAGTCTTAATAGTCCTTGCAATAAAGTCAGCGGTTTACCTGTTGTGCTATAAAGCGTTAATCGCCATGCACGCATACCAAGGGTTTGCCCTCCTCTGCGCCAAAAGTGCAGATTAAACCAAACCCAGCTTAGGAACATTAACGCTGGCATAATAGGGTTATTGGCTTCTACGCCTTCACCGCCATTGATCGCGACGACAATACCACCTAGTAAAAACCAAACGGCAACGATTAGCAGGCTATCGTAGAGAAAGGCTGCAAGCCGAACTAATGGGCTCGCAGGGATGAGGTTTTTTTCTTCGCTATGCTGCGTCATGTTTATCAAGGCGCCTATGAATTAGTAGGGCACATTATAAACAGAAAATAGAGCTTTTCAGTAGCCGCGAGCGGATTTGTATTTTGTTTCCTTTACAGGCTAAAAATGAAAGCCTAATTGCAAGTGTATGTTGGCAACGTCAAGCTCGTCCGGATAGTCACCAGCAATATACCCTTGATAATGCAGTGCTAATTGCGCGGGTTTCCACGCGTATCCCAATCCAAGATCCAATACCAAGCTTGTATACTGCTCACCGCCAAAGCTAGATGAGTACTCATCATGGCTAATACCAAGTCCGCTGAAAAGCTGAAATCCTTGATAATGGTTAGTGCTGACAATCATGTCGACGGACGCACCAAAGTAATCTACATCAGGTAGGCTATTGGAAGAGACTGTTTGGATAACATAATCGTCTTCGTCAGTGTATTCAATTGAGTCGAGCGACCCTTTTCTAATGCTAAAATGTGTAGCGACGTTCTTGGATAAATTGTTTTGGAACGCTAGCTTTAATCCAGTGAAGGTTTCTGTGAAGGTAATTGTCTCTGAATAGAAACCATTGTAGATATCCATATCGCTGGATACGGTATGGGCTAACGTAGAAATATAAAATACGTTCGCAATCTTTTTGTCCGATGGAGCATCGACATTTGGCATTGCTGGATGGTTTAAAAGGGCTTTTTCGGTTGTCGCTCTGCCTTGCAACTTACTGCGACTTTCATCTGCCAAGCTATTGAGTTCTTTTTCTGTCTCACCTTGAGATACAGATTGATCAGCCACTGCCTTCTCTTTGGTTATTTTTTCAATGTCGGCCTGGTTTACGACGAATACACTGCCGCCTATCAATTCAATTTTGTAAACCCCATTACTAAAATCTTGCTCAATGAGTTCGCCTCTCAGTACGCTACCGTCTTTTTTATATATAACGTCTTGACTGGCACTATGGGAAAATGAGGATACACAAAAAGCAATGCAGAAAATTACATAGGGAAAGAATTTCATAAACGGTCCGATGTTTATTGGGTTTGTGCTGCGCATAAAAAAAGCCAGCTGATATGATCAGCTGGCTTTCACAATTCATGGTACCAGTGGGCGGACTCGAACCGCCACTCCCGAAGGAATCGGATTTTGAATCCGACGTGTCTACCAATTTCACCACACTGGCATGATCTTTCGATCGCTTATTCCCTTGCACTGAAGGTTAGCTCGCAAGCCATGAATAAGTGGTGGTGGATAATACCAGCAACTTCTTGTGAGTCAATGGCTTAGCGCTGGAAATTACAAAAATTAGGCCTTCGATTGGATTGAAAATAGGCAATTTTTTCAGGCTTGCTGTACAATACGCGCCGCAATGTCCACTAGTAGTTGGTTTCTCCATATAGGTTCCCATGAAAACCAGTGATTTTCATTTTGAGCTGCCGCAAGAGCTAATTGCGCAGTATCCCCCCAAAGAGCGCACTAGCAGTCGCCTATTGTGTGTGAACAGTGAATCAGGTCGTGCCGATATTCAGCACAAAGTATTCAAAGATATTTTGGCTGAGGTGCAACCAGGGGATTTAATGGTATTTAACAATACCCGAGTGATCCCAGCCCGCCTTTTTGGTGAGAAGGAAAGCGGTGGCAAGCTGGAAGTCTTGATTGAGCGTATGACCGGCACGGATACGGCATTGGTGCACATGAAATCTAGCCGTAGTCCTAAACCTGGCAGCACCATTACCCTCGAAGGATTAAAAGTCAGCGTTGAAGGACGACAAGATGCATTGTTTGAGCTGAAGTTTCACCTCGCTCCCGATCAGGATTTGGTTCACTGGCTCGAACAAGTTGGACATATGCCATTACCGCCCTATATGGAACGGGAAGATGAAGATAGCGATCGAGAACGCTACCAGACGGTTTATAACGAAAAGCCCGGCGCAGTAGCCGCGCCAACTGCGGGTCTTCATTTTGATGACGCACTGTTAAATGCTCTTAAGGACAAGGGTGTGGGTATTGCCTTTGTAACTTTGCATGTAGGAGCCGGTACGTTTCAGCCCGTCAAAGTGGATGATGTGAACGAACACAAAATGCACAGCGAATATTTGGAGGTATCCGAAGAAACCTGTGAAGCCATCCGCAAGACCAAGGCTCTAGGCAAAAAAGTGATCGCGGTGGGAACGACATCGGTTCGCTCTCTAGAAACCGCTAGTCAATCGGGTGAAATTCAGCCTTATCAGGGTGATACTGAGATCTTCATATATCCAGGTTATCAGTTTAAGACGGTAGATCGTTTGCTAACGAATTTTCACTTGCCGGAATCCACACTCATTATGCTGGTCAGTGCTTTTGTTGGTCGCGGGCCCATATTGAATGCGTATGATGAAGCGGTGCGCGAACAGTACCGCTTCTTTAGCTATGGCGATGCGATGCTGCTTGACAAAAATCCAAATGCCGAAGCGCTTTGGGAAAAATAGACGAATTATTCACAACTGCCCGAGGTGACATAGGGCAATTTATCAAGGGTGATCAATCTATATTGACTGGCCCTGAGGAAGCTTCATGAGTTTTATGAAATTTGATGTCAAAACCACTCAAGGCAAGGCCCGTCGCGGAACCTTGAGTTTCCCTCGTGGGGACATTCAAACCCCAGCATTTATGCCGGTTGGTACTTATGGCAGTGTCAAAGGCATGCTGCCAAGAGATGTTAAAGATACTGGTGCCGAAATTATTCTAGGTAATACCTTTCATCTTTGGTTGCGTCCAGGTACTGAGATTATTGAGCAGGCCGGAGATCTTCACGATTTTATGCAGTGGGATAAGCCTATTTTGACAGATAGCGGCGGCTTCCAAGTTTTCAGTCTTGGGAAAATGCGCAAAATTACTGAGCATGGTGTGACGTTCCGTAGCCCTGTAAACGGCAACAAGGTGGAATTAACCCCTGAAAAATCCATGGAAATTCAAAAGTCTTTGGGTAGTGACATTGTCATGATTTTTGACGAATGCACGCCGTATCCTGCTACTGAAAAGGAAGCCAAAGACTCTATGGAGATGAGTTTGCGTTGGGCTAAGCGTAGTAAGGATGCACATGGCGATAGTCCTTCAGCATTATTTGGCATCATTCAGGGCGGCATGTATGAAAATTTGCGTGACGAGAGCCTTGCTGGTTTGACCGATATTGGCTTTGACGGTTACGCCATTGGTGGTTTGTCTGTTGGTGAGCCTAAAGAGGATATGGTGCGCATTCTGGATCATCTCGCTCACAAAATGCCCGAAGACAAGCCTCGCTATTTAATGGGTGTCGGCAAACCTGAAGACTTGGTAGAAGGTGTGCGTCGTGGTGTGGATATGTTCGACTGCGTTATGCCTACTCGAAACGCCCGCAATGGTCACTTATTTACCAGTAAAGGTGTGTTGAAGTTACGCAATGCGGCCAATAAAACGGATCATGGTCCAATTGATCCAGAATGTGATTGCTACACGTGTCAGAACTTTAGTCGTGCTTATTTGCATCACTTAGATAAGTGCAAAGAAATTCAAGGATGCACTTTAAATACCATTCATAACCTCCATTATTACCAGACCGTCATGGCAGGTTTGCGCCAAGCCTTGGAAGAAGGTAAATTGGACGACTTTGTTAACGAGTTCTACGCCAAGCAGGGGAAAGACGTTCCCCCACTGTCGGAATAATGAGCGGAAAAACGATTTATATTAGAGGAAGAAAAACTATGTCTAAATTAATGCTATTACTGGCTGCTTTTGCACCTGTTTCTGCCATGGCTGAGGGCCAAGCTGCACCGCAAGGTGCTGGCGGTATCGAGCAGCTTATCTTCTTGGGCGGTTTCGTACTGATCTTCTATTTCTTGCTATGGCGTCCACAATCAAAGCGTGCAAAAGAGCACAAGAACTTGATTGCATCTCTTGAAAAAGGTTCTGAAGTCGTGACGTCTGGCGGTATTGTTGGTCGTATTACTAAAGTTACTGAAGAGTTTGTTGTACTGAAAGTTGCTGACTCTGTGGAAATGCCTGTACAAAAGCAAGCGGTTGCTGCGGCTTTACCAAAAGGCACCATTAAATCTATTGCTGAGTAAATCATCAGCTGTAAAGGCCGGATTCTCCGGCCTTTACTGTTTTTAGAACTCGCTAAATCGCCTTAAAAGAATAAATGATGGCCAGCTCAACAAACGGGTTAGGTCTTATTAGGAAGTCACTTATGCTGAATAAGTATCCTCTTTGGAAATACTGCCTGATTCTTGTAATCAGTGTGCTTGGGGTTGTGTACGCACTACCTAATTTATACCCGCCCGATCCTGCGGTACAGATCACGCCGGCGCAAAGTGGCGATGCGGTTGATCAATACACGTTAAGTAAAGCATTGGATGTTCTGGATGAAGCGCAAATTCAATACTTTGGTGAGGAATTGCAAGAGGGTAAAACCGCGCTAATTCGTATTAGCGATGAAGAAAAACAGTTGCAAGCAAAAGGACTTATTCAGCGCGAGCTGGGTGACGGCTTTATTGTGGCATTGAATTTAGCACCGACAACACCGCAATGGTTAGTGGACATGGGTGCAGGTCCCATGACATTAGGTCTTGATTTAAGTGGCGGTGTGCACTTCTTGATGGAAGTGGATATGCAGCAATTCCTAACTCAGCGTATCGATGGCTATCGCGATACATTGAAGCGTAACTTCCGTGAAGAACGGTTGCGCTATAAGCGTGCGGTTTTAGACGAAGAAAAACGTATAAAGTACGAATTTATCGACGAAGAAACCCGCGATAAGGCGGAAAACTTCGTGCGTCGAGAGTACGCAGAGTTCTTAACAGATACCCGTGACGAAGAGGGTCGTCATTGGTTAGTCCTAACGATGACGCCGGCTAAAATCAAAGAATTGGAAGATTATGCTTTAAAGCAAAACTTAACCACTATTCGTAATCGTGTAAACGAATTGGGTGTGGCGGAGCCAATGGTACAACGCCAAGGTCGTAATCGAATTGTGATTGAGCTGCCTGGTGTTCAGGATACCGCAGCCGCGAAAAAGATTTTGGGTAAAGCGGCAAACCTTGAGTTCCGATTAGAAGCTAAACCAGGTGCGAGTCGTTTCAGCTCAGAAGAGTTTGAATTTAAAAATCCCGAGCGTGGTCGTACTTCTGCCCGCTTAGAAAAATCCGTTATCGTCACCGGTGATAATGTTTCTAACGCGCAACCTGCATTCGATGAGAATGGTCAGCCTCAAGTTAATATTACCCTAGACAGCACCGGCGGTGCGCTAATGGGTAAAGTCACTAAAAAAGCGATCAAGCGTCGCATGGGTGTACTTTTCATTGAGCATAAAACTCGCACCCGTTACGTGGAACGTGACGGTGTAGAAGTTCCGGTAGAAGATAAATACACCGAGAAGAAAATTATTTCTCTGGCCACTATTCAAAGTGCATTAGGTAGTTCGTTCCGCATCACAGGTTTGCAAGCCGCGGAAGCATCCGAGCTCGCACTGCTATTGCGAGCAGGTGCTTTAGCTGCGCCGATGTACTTTGTAGAAGAGCGCACAGTGGGCCCAAGCATGGGTAAAGAAAACATCGATTTAGGTGTGACCTCTGTGAAGTTAGGCTTAGCATTGGTGTTGATCTTTATGATCGCGTATTACCGAGTATTCGGTTTGATTGCCAATGTAGCGTTGGCAGTGAATTTAACCTTGTTGACCGCTGTTATGTCTGCGCTCGGGGCGACACTCACGCTACCCGGTATTGCAGGTATCGTATTGACTGTGGGTATGGCGGTGGATGCCAATGTGCTCATATTCGCGCGAATAAAAGAAGAATTGAAATCAGGTATGAATGTGCAGCAAGCTATTCATAGCGGCTACGACAAAGCGTTTCTAACCATTTTGGATGCGAATATTACAACACTTATCGTAGCAATTATTCTATTTGCTGTAGGTACCGGACCGGTTAAAGGTTTCGCCGTGACTTTAAGCATTGGTATCATTACTTCAATGTTTACCGCGATTATGGTGACTCGTGCATTGGTTAATTTGATTTATGGTGGTCGTCGTTTACAGAAGATCGCTATCGGCGGGGGCGTATAACCATGAGTGAAGCGAAAGATATTAATTTCATGGGTGGTCGTAAAATCGCGGCCTTCCTATCCATCGCATTAATCGTCATTTCTTTGGGTTCACTAATCTTCCAAGGTTTAAAGCTTGGTTTGGATTTTACCGGTGGTACGCTTATTGAAGTGGCCTATGAGTCCAGTGCTGACGTCAATTCTATTCGTGAAGATTTGGTGGCAGCTGGCTACAAAGATGTGGCTGTGCAGCATTTTGGTAGCGAAGAAGATGTGCTGGTGCGTATGCAAGAGGCTTATCGCGCTGATTTAGGTGATGAAGTTTTATCTACATTGCGTGCAAACACTGATGAAGATATTCAGTTGCGTCGTTCAGAATTCGTAGGTTCTCAAGTGGGTGAAGAACTTCGCGATGATGGCGGTATTGCTATGTTGCTAGCGCTGGCGGTTGTTATGATATATGTGGCAGCTCGTTTCCAGTTTAAGTTTTCGGTTGGCGCTGTTGCCGCCTTGATGCACGATGTGATTATTGTGTTAGGTATCTTCAGTTTATTGCAAATTGATTTCGACCTAAATGTATTGGCTGCCTTGCTTGCGGTGATAGGTTATTCGCTCAACGACACCATTGTTGTGTCTGACCGTATTCGCGAAAATTTTCGGATCATTCGTCAGATGCAGGCCATTGATATTGTGAACCGCTCGTTAACCAATACTTTGGGTCGTACCTTGGTTACCTCCTTAACCACATTGCTAGTTCTATTGGCGCTACTTTTTGTGGGTGGGGAATCCATTCACAATTTTGCATTGGCGTTAACCATTGGTGTGGTTGTGGGTACCTACTCCTCTATATATGTTGCGTCAAATATCCTGTTGGCCATGAATATTACTCGTGATGATTTACTTCCACCTGAAGAGGAAGAAGATCCTGAATTGGCAGAGCGTCCATAGCTACATTCAAATTACGAGCTTATTAAAAAACGGGGCGCTATGCCCCGTTTTTTATTGTTGATGAATTTGGCTGAAATTCCCCTTTCTCTTTTCTTTTGTGTTGAGCACACTTGTGGGCAAAAAAATAAAAAGGTGATATTTGAAATGCGCTATGCTTTTGTTCTGACATATATCGCACTATGCTTTTTTGCAGCCGCTGTGATAACTCTTCCTAACGTCCCTCATAAAGCCAAATTTGAAGAAAAAGCTACACAATACGATGTAGAAATTATTCGTGATTCGTTAGGAATTCCTCACATATATGGACAATCCCATGCGGATACCGCGTTTGGTCTAGGTTATGCTCAAAGTGAGGATGACTTTTCAACGCTACAAACCGTTATCTTGGCAACCAGAGGCACATTAGCCGCTGAAAATGGATATAAAGCAGCCAAAACCGATTTTGTTGTTCAATTCATGGGTGTGTGGGACGCAGTAAATAGTCGTTATGAGCAAGATGTGCCTGAGCATATTAAAGCGCTTGCTCAAGCCTATGCCGACGGCGTCAATTTATATGCAGCGCAAAACCCGAATGAGGTGAGCGATTTTTTATTACCTGTAACAGCCAAAGACTTGATCGCCGGTTTTACTTTCAAGACACCTATGTTCTATGGGTTTGATGATCAGTTGGGAAAATTAGTCAATGCCGATGAGCCATTGGCTTTAGCAAAACAAAATGAAAACGCACTATTGGTAACACCGCAAGAGTCACTGCCTTTAGGTAGCCAAGGTATTGCCATCGCACCAAAGCGGTCGGCGGATAACTCAACATATTTATTGGTCAATAGCCATCAACCCCTAACAGGCCCCGTTGCTTGGTATGAGGCTCGACTACATAGTGCAGAAGGCTGGGATGTGGTTGGGTCAACATTTCCTGGCGCGCCTGTGATTATTCACGGTCATAATCGAAATATAGGTTGGTCCAATACCGTAAATAAGCCCGACTTGGTCGATTTCTATAAGTTGATAATCAATCCTGATAACTCTAATCAATATAAGCTCGATGATCAGTGGCATGATTTTGAAACCAAACAAGCGGAGATGATCGTTAAATTTTGGGGACCGCTACGCTGGACTTTTAATAAAGATATAAAACTTTCACAGCATGGCCCAGTAATGGAAACCGAGCATGGAGCCTACGCGGTGCGCTGGGCGGGCATGAATGAAGTAAGAACTCTCGAATTTATGCATGCTGTTAATATGGCAAAAGATAAAGATGAGTTCGAAGCAGCACTGGCCATGAATGCGATGCCATCGATTAATTATGTCTACGCAGATATAGATGGCAATATTGCTCACTACTATAACGCCATGTTTCCAAAACGGATTAGTGGATGGCAGTGGGACAAGGTTTTGCCTGGCGATAACAGTGAATTGATTTGGCAAGGCTATTGGGATTTCGACATGATGCCCAAGACCATTAATCCACAGTCAGGCTTTGTTTACAATGCAAATAACCCACCGAATATGTCTACAGATGGCGATGATGACGTAGATTTGGCAGATTATCCTGCATCTATGGGGATAGAGACTTTTATCACTAATAGAGCCTATCGAATCGAGGAAATTGCCAAGTCGCTGGATGCTATTAGCTTTCAGGACTTAAAGAATTTAAAGTTTGATTTAAATTATAGCGAACAGTCGAATCAGATTAAGCAACTGAAATACTGGTTGAAAGCTGTCGATACAAGTGTGCTAAGTCCGCAGGAAAAGCAAGCATGGAAAGATTTACATGAGTGGGACTACTCCACCGATAAACACAATGAATTGGCCGCATTAGCGGTAATGACATTAGATCCTGTACAAAAAGCTCGAGGAAGCGATGTTGACTTGAATGAAACAACGAAGGCTTTTCAGTCAGCGGTCAAACAGTTAACTCAATACTATGGGCGTCATAAAGTAAAATGGGGGGGCGTGATGCGACTGCAACAAGGGGACGTTAATCTACCCATTGATGGTGGTCCGGATATCTTAAGAGCTGTTTATGGAAAGGGTATGAATGAGCAGGGGCAAATGATTAATCGTGCTGGAGATGGTTTTATGATGTTTGTTCGTTGGGATCAGAAAGGACAAGTATCTAGCCAAGCTGCACACCAATTTGGAGCTGCATCAACCAGATCAAATAGCACCCATTACAATGATCAAATGAACGCATTTGTGGAGCATGAATTACGCGAGGTTATACTGGATAGATCTAAGGTTAAAAATACTGCCAAATCGATTTATCATCCTCTAAATCCACAAAACTAAATTTGACTCTACAAGAGAAAAGAAGGTATCAAAAGATACCTTCTTTGATGATGCGAAATCGAATGGCTTTGTTCTCTTTATTAGCTCCAAAGAAACTATTGCTATTACCCTCTAAGAACTCGATAGATATTTGAGTTTTAAAGTTATCGAACCATTCGTAGCTTAATTGTGGTCGAACAAAATATCCTTCACTGGCTAAATCAAAAGCTAGGTCTATTTGCAGTTCCCATTTTGGTAAGTTGTCCATTCCAAAGCGTGTGAATAATGTGTTCTCAAAAATATGATCAAAATCATTTGTTTGATATTGGATGTCAGTAATTGCATGCTGGTAACTGTACTCCAATAAGAGAAATAAATCTTTTTCAAATATTATATTTTGGAATGTTCGATCTATGCCCAAAACCATATGTAGGTAGGGGTCGTCTATATAGGGATCTTCGCCTTCATTATCGCTAGTGTGCTTGTAAGCAAGTTCGCTTCTAAACGTGTAGTCCTCGATTAGCCAAGCACTGTCAAATCCGATGATGTGTTGCCGATAAAATGTTGGTTCTAGGAATACTTTGACAGTAGTACTATTGATAAACTGATTGCTTGTATAAAATAGTGGTACGTCATTCCATCCGTAAAAGTAAGATACCGCCCAATCAAATCCTCGACCGCGATGGCTCCACTTCACACCAGTTTGCCAATTATCAATACCAGTCTCTGGTTGATTAGCTTCGACTACAGTGTATTGGATATCCTGACCCAGTGGGGTTTGGCTTGGCAAATTGGAAAACCATATACTTTCAGGCTTGGGAAGTTCACTATCAATAAAATAGGGTAGTACAATCCATTGTATCTGTGATGTTTCAAGGTAATAACTTAGGTTAAAACCAGCAACTGGTAAATCTTCGTTATCATCATCCAATGGATCGCGAAAATCTTGTGGTGAAAAGTCCAAAGGATTGACAATGTCTGCGCGTCCCCAATTGATATATTGTAACCCGCTACGTAAATCAAAACGTAAATGCCTATAGTCAATATATAGTTCAGATAGTCTTTCTTGATCTCGCGTATCCCCTGGATCAGATCGTCTAAAGCTAATAGCAGTAAAGAATCTCATATCATGATTTATAATATGTTGATAATCTAGGTTGACTCTGCCAAAAACAAAAGATTCATCATCGGTCTCTTCTATTTCTGGATAGGTAATCCATTCTACCTCTGTTTGATAACCCAATTGCGCAAAAACGCAATTGGATATGCCGATCATCAGACACAGCGTAATGTAGAATCGAACGTACATTACCAGCCTCTCTCTAGAGATCGCATAGAGAACTGATTACTTGATAAACCTTTGTTGATCAAATAGTCCTCATACGTTAGCTGAGTTTGGTGTCCGGTTTTGAGGTTTTTCATTGTGACTTTATGGGAGCGACTTACATCTGTTCCAGATACAGGGCGGATGTTTTCCGCGATAAGAGTCTTAACGTGTTGACCCGCTTTATTAAAATAAAACGCTTTTGCTAGAATATAGTTTGTACTCTCGATCCATAATAATCGTCGACTATAACCAGATTCGTTTAACGTTTCTTCGTTGTTGGCTATGGCCTCTATTTTATAATGTTTAGTGCCATTAATGATCTCTTCTCCTAATAAGGAATAGCTATATTCTTCAAGATTCTCTGTCGATAAGTCTTCATAGCTAAAGTCTGTTCCCATAAAGCTATCGCTTTGATTGGCAGCGCTGATACGCCGTGAGCGTTTCAAGGCAGGTAGGTATAACCACTGGTCGTCATCATTATTCAAATTTTCGACTGTGAGTAATCCGGTACCTGCAACGTTTTTAGGGCTTTTAAACTTAATTAATGAGCTTTGCAATTCATTATTATCCGTTTTGGTGCTTATCAATATGGTTCGCTCGCGAACGTCATTTTGCTTGTTGATAAGTCGCATTCGAACAGATACTTGTTCATCTTGAACTTTTAGCTGCGCATCATTCTTTTTCATGATTTGGAATGCTGTTAATTCAGCATATGCATTACTCATCGATAAAAAACTGAAAAGTATAAGAATTATTAATTTCATGGTTTTCTCCTAGTTAATGGATTCACAGGCATTGTCGGTATTTACTTCAATATTGGTTTCCTGTTTGTTAAGTAAAGGCTTACCAATCAAGCTGATCACGCTAGGAAAAATAATTAACGTAGCTAATGCACTTGAAATCATCATGAGCGAGATTAACCATCCAAAGAATTGAAGTGGCTGAAACCCCGAAAGTATGAATACCGAGAAACCCGCGACGTTTGATATAGTGTCGTAAAGTACTGCTTTCCCTGCAGTCTGACTGGTAATGATCATACTGTGGCTTAACTCTTTACTGGCTCTATATTCTTGTAAAAGACGTTTCAAGTAGTGAATGGTGAAATCGACACCAATACCCACACCGATAGCAGTGACAATGGCCGTACCTACATCAAGACGAATACCTAGGAATCCCATCATAGATAGCGTAATTAGGGTGGCGATGCTAAGTGGAATGATGCTAAGAATACCGCCAACACCAGACTTGAAAATAAAGCTACAAAATAGAAATACAACGATGACACTAGCGATAATGTTCCATACTTTACCCTCAACAATATATTGGATTTGAGCGAGCCAGAACATGACATCGCCACCAAAGTCGACAGTCAGTGCAGAGTCAAAAGTTTTATCAGCCTGCTGTTTTAGTTGTTTGTATAAAGCTTTATGATCTTCCTGCTCCGAGGTTGTTAACATAATACGGATTTTTAATCGCTGATTTGGATAGTCAATTAAATTACTTTGGTCACCAGGGTTGCCTGACATGCTATACAGCAACTGGTATTGAGCGATTGTGGATTCATCATCTGGTATGCGTTCATATGATTGCTTGTTTTCATGCATTGCGCTATTGATACGTTTAATTACATCTGCAAATGACAGGCTATAGCCAACGTGTTCTAGGGATTCAGCATAGTCTTGAAATTGTGCTACTTGTTTTAGGTAGAGGGGAGATTGCATACCATCTTCTGTCGGAGCCTCTATCATGACATCCATATAACGAGCGCCACCTAATTGATTATTGAACTCTTCAAACGCGATTCGCAATCGATGTTCCGGTTCGAAGTACTCAATAAAATCCTGTCCATACTTTAGTTGGCTGAGCCCAAAAATAACTGAAGCAGATAGAGCGATGATTGTAGTGCCGACCATCAAGTGTCTGTGCTTTAGAGAAAAAGTTGTGATACTGGATAAAAGGCTATCTAACTTTCTATCTATTTTATTGAATCGATTGCCCGCAGTTGGCTTTAAAATGGATAACCATGCAGGGATAAAAACTATCGATAATACCGTCGCGGATAAAACACCAATTGCCGTTGCTAAACCAAACTCTTGTATGGAGGTTACTTTAAATACGATTAGGGTTAGTGCGCCAAGAGCTGATGTAGCACCGGTCAATATGATTGCAGGCGATATATTTTTAATGGCTTCAGCAGATGCTTGTTTTTTGGACTTTCCTTTATTGACTTGTTCATAGTATTGAATCATCACGTGGATGCCATAAGAACTGGCCACAGCGACCATTAACGCAGGCAGTGCAGAGGAAACAACGGTAACAGCTAAGCCTAACCACCCCATAGCGCCCATTGTCCAGATAATGCTGAGTACGACTACGCTAAAAGGAAGAATAACGCCTCGCATGGTTCTAAGAGCTAGTAGAAAGCAGATGAGGATTAGGGCAAGAGCGCTAGGCAATAATATTCCTGTATCTTTTTGAATCCCACTATCAATCTCTTGAGCTTGTATGGCATCACCAGCGACAAAAAACTCCAAGTCATTATTTTGATATTTGGACACTAAATCAAAAACAGCATTAGTTACTTGAGTTTGGTTGTATCCCTCCTCAACGTAGGCTGATATGGCAACAAAAGTTCCATCTTTAGAAACTAAACGACCATAAACCTCATCATTTTGAATGACGTCTTCTTTTAATTGACGCATCGCTTCTTTGGAGTTAGGGATTTGCTTTAGGAAGGGGTCTCGCTCAAGTCCCCACTCTCTTGCTGTGAGATTTTGGAAAGTCGATAGACTTGTTACTTCGTCACTAATAACGAAAGGAATTGATTTAATCGCCTCGGATATTTCATCGATAAGAATCAACGTTTTTTGATTATAAATTGAGTCAGGATTCTTGATACCAATAAGTATGATACCTTTTTCTCCAAACACATCATCTAATCGCTCATTGGTAGCAACAATTTCATTGTCTTTAGGTAATTCTGATTCTTGATTATTATCTATTTTCAGCTGGCTTAAACCACCACCTAAAAACAAGGTAACCAATAAGAGTAGTACTAAGGTTTTGATTGGCCTGTTCGTGACGAATTCAAATATCCGATTTATAACAGTACGCATGTTCCTGATCTCGTTTTATTAGGGTGCCGTTAAGCTATGGGTGCAAGAAAAAATGAACAAGCGTTAAATATTTTTATATAAGTTAATAAAATTAAATCGTTAAGCTGCTGATTTTACGGATAATACGCAGAATTACTTATCAATTAGCGTAAGATTTATTTACTATAAGTTAATAGCCTGATTAACAAGGAAGGTGTATGGCAGCGAAGTTACCAGCAATCCATTGGCTACAAGCATTTGATGCATCAGCGCGTCATTTGAGTTTCAAAGAAGCTGCTGATGAGCTGCACCTGACTTCTTCGGCTGTCAGCCAGAAAATTAAGCTGTTGGAGGAGTATTTAGAGGTAAGTCTGTTTACTAGAATGACACGTTCGCTAGCACTGACCTCAGAGGGACAAGACTATCATGTCATTGTCAAAAATATACTGAACTATTATCAGCAACAGCAGAGAGAGTTTCTAAGACGCTATAGCCGAAGGGATATAAGAATTTCAATGATTCCATTCATTGCCAATGATATTGTGTTACCTGCACTGCCAGAGTATCAGGAAGCTAATCCCGATTCTGAATTAAAAATTGAGGCGTCTACCTCATTAGTTAATTTCCAAGAAGATGATATTGATGCAGCAATTCGATTTGGCATGGGTGAGTGGTCGGGTCTTGTTGCAACCCCTTTGTGTCGTTCAAGAATTATTCTGGTTGCCAATCCTAAGTTGATTGAAAAAAAGCCTGTTCTGACTATGTCAGATATTAACCGCCATGCACTTATTACCATGCGTGGGGTAGAAAATGCTTGGGACACAGTGGCGGAAAAACACAACTTAAATGAATTCGATCAGTGTCGAACTCTAGAGGTAGATAGCTATTTAGGTTCTATGGTGGCAGCACAGCAAGGGTTAGGTATTGCTATGGGGGTACGGCCTTTGATTCAACCTTGGCTTGATGATGGTCGTCTAGTGCAAGTGTTAGATCTCGAAATTGAAATTCCACAGACATATTATTTTGTGCGCCGTATCCAGGATCGTGATGATCTAAAGCTTCAGCAACTCTATGTTTGGCTAAAAGGGCTTTTCTCGGAACGCGAACGTCTTACCAGAGCAGCCTAGTGATAACTAGGCTGCAATGGAATTATTATTTATATCTAGCAACCACCTAAGTACAGCAGGCAATACCTGACTATCAATGACGTCAACTGCTAAATGGCCAGCATCTTTAATGAAGAATGTCTCTAAACGATCATGATCTAGTAGCTGTTCTAGTACTCTTGCTTCTCGATCAGAAACAGTTTTATCCTGTCCACCATTGACATATAGTAACTTTGCAGTGCCTTTTGTCCAATCTTGATTATTGAGTAATGATAGACCGCTGATAAACCTTTTTACGGATGTAGTTTTCTGTAAGCCATGTTCAATCATGGCTCTTAAGAAACGAATTTCTTGAAAATGAAAGAGCAAGCGTTTTAGTCTGGGTTTAAAACTATAGTGTATTGGACCGCCCTGGTTAATTGCTGCTAATACATAGTCCGTGTTCAGAAGTTTTGTTGCCCAATAACCACCAAATCCTAACCCCCATAATATGATTGAACGTCCTGAATAATCCTGATCGTCTAAAATTTTTTGGCATAATGACTCAAATACAAGGTTACTTTGAAGCGACATGGGGACTGGGTTTTCTCCCATTCCGGGAAAATCGATAGCTGCGATATCATAACCCATACTAAGCAAGTGGCTTTCATCCCAATAACTAACTTCTTTATAGGAATCTAAACCACGAATAAACAGTATGCATTGGCCTTTGTGATTACGAGGGTTACCTTTTCTGAAAGTGTAGGGGATATCGTATTGCAGAAATATTAGACTTCTATATTTTACTGGGTATCCCTCGGCTAAGCACCGCTTTTTATAGCTATCTTTCAAGCCCCTGTAACTTGCATCTGTCTTCAATTCCTGAAGATATGGATAGCAAGCAAGAGCGTACAATGCGGATGCTCTTTTGTAGAGGCTGACGCGATCGTCATTTAAAACAGATTTTTCTGCTAACTCTAAATTAGCATTAGCTTGCTTGTGCCAATGTTGAGTCCAATTAGGATTTTGCCAGCTTCTCAATTTACGTGCTTCGTGTAATATTCGCGAATCCCCTTGCAGCATGGCTTGGGCTCGAATATAGAAGTCTTCTGGTAATGGAATCATTACACCGCCTCGTCTAGGTCCTGCATATTGCTATTCGCTATTGGTCGAGAAAATAGAGAATAAGTTTTATATAGTCCACCACCCATTCTTTGTGCCTGTTTTATTGAAGCGTAGTTATCCTCAAGGATCCAGGAGCGTTCGATGTAGCGGCACCGACTCTTTATAGCAGACTCTAAAAGCGCTTTATTCATTAGTGAACTGAGTTTTTTCCCTGTATGTTCCGAATCTACGCCGATTATTGCAGTTTTCAATCCATGCACTTTGCGTTTTAACTTGTACTCAAATAGGAACCCTAACAATTTAATAAGGCTAGTCCGACCTTGCCATTGCTTTAACGTTTGATTAAAGTCGGGAAAGGTAAATAGGTATCCACAAAGTTGATTGTTTTTTTCTACGACAAAACAAAAACGGGTATCTAGATAGAGTTTCATATTCCGTATGAGATGATGAAGCTCCTTACTACTTAGTTCGGTATGAGCAAAGTTACTCTGCCAGCGCTCATTGTAATGATGTAGGCAAGGTTCGATATCAGACTTTTTCATTAATCTTACGCGATAGCCGCTATCTAGAGCGCTATTTGCATCATTCACTAAGATTGGTGGAACTTGATAGTGCTCGTTGAGATCCACGCAATAGGCATTTAGTTGCTTTTCCGAATGAAAACCGTTTTTAGATAAAAGCTCGGCGTAATAGCCTGGTTGTTTATTCATTAGAAAGGTGTGCTGCTTGTCGAAACCACTAGTCTGGATGCCGACTGGATAGTTTAAGGAAAATCGAACGCCAGCCCAGATCTCAGAGCAATCTTTTTTTGAGAAGTATGCCTCGCAATTCATTAGTAAAGAATTGAGTACAGCCTCATCTTCGACGAACTCCAAATACCCAATTAAGCCGATGGACTTACCCATCTTTTTATTTAAAGATGGGTTGATAATACATACGCAACGCGCGCATGGATTTCCATTTTTGTAGGCAACTAGGCTCTGCACAGTACATTGTGTTGCGACTGGATTTTTATGGCTCAGTTCGGTTTGGGTTTCAGATTTTATCTCCAAGCAGTAGTCGGCATCTTCTCGGTAAATAATGTTGGGGATTGATAAGAAATCAGTCCACCTTTGTTTGTTATTAACGGGTTCAATAATAATCTCCATGGTATTTACCCGTAATGCTTGATGAAGCTAATTGGGTTTCCGCCATATATTGAATTACTTTCAATAACCTTGTCTTTTGGAACAATTGCGCCTGCGCCGATGATGACATTGTCGCCAATAATAGCGCCGGGCATGATCTGACAGTATTGACCGATCGTGACGTTCTTGCCGATTTTGACTTTTTTACAGGTAAAGTTTTTACCTTCGGTTGTATGTGGAACGATAATAGCATTTTCGCCAACTCTACTGTTGTCACCAATCTCGAGTAGGTGTGGTTCGTATATAAATGAACTATTAAAAAATACATTATTTCCAATTCTTGCTCCCATAAATCGGTAGAACAAATTCATTAATGGTGTTGTTCTGAATACGGGTAAAAAAACTGTATTTAGGAAATTCATGAGTAAATATTGAACCGCCCACACAGCCATTTTTGAGCCGTAGATACTGGATTGACCCTCTTTAATTGGGGCAATTACAGATACCAAACGTATGAACACGGCGGTGCTAAACATGAGTACAGTAAGTGTAATCACGAACGCCATTCCAGAAAATATTAATGAGCTTAGAATTGCTTCAGAATTCCATGTGTTCACAACGACAAAATAGCCTGGATAGGCAGAGAGGCCGATCAAGGTTGCGATTAGCGAAAATAGAATAATAAAGCCTATAAAATAAAGTGCTTTAAATAGAGCGAACATATTTGAGTCCTTATTGAGTAACGAGTCGATTGGATTTGGTTGCGTATAACCGCTCGATGATGTCACGATGACTGTTTTCGATGGCGAATCGGCGTTTTTTCATTGTCGATGTTAACTGTTGATTCTCGATCTCAAATGGTGGAATTAATGCAAATTGTTTAATTTGCTCATGTCGTGATAAGCGCTGGTTTACATGAGATACGATATCGCCGATTGTTGAATAGACATATTCGTCACTGCATTGGTTCTCTGTCGGTACGATGAGTGCTGTCAGGTAAGGTCTGTTATGACCAATCACGATGATGTTCTCGATATCAGCATGAATCAAAAATTGGTCTTCTATCCAACTTGGAGCTATATTTTTTCCATATGCATTAATGATTAAGTCTTTTTTTCGATCACTTATCCTGTAGTAACCAGATAAATCAACTTCAGCAATATCCCCTGTGCTTATCCATTCATCGAACCTCTGTAGGCCCGTCTTGCTCAAGTATCCAAGGGCTACGGATGGACTTTTCATCAGTAACTCGCCATCCTTCTCGGTTTTACATTCCACTGGCAAAATAGGTTTACCTATCGATCCAATCAGTGAGTCTTTGGGGTAATTGAATATCCCTAGGCCCCCGGATTCTGTTGACGCGTACCCTTCATAAACAGGAATGCCAATGGACCAAAAATATCGGCAAACTTCTGGGCTAAGATGCCCACCTCCAGCTCCGACAAAGCGGAGGCTACTACCAAAAATTTTCCTAAGAGAGTTTAGAATCAATCTATCGGCTATGTAATACAAAGGGCGGGTAACTACTTTAGGAAGTGGAGAGGTGTTGTGTAGTCGTCCAGAGAACAAAGAGAAGCGATAAAGTAATCGAGATAAAAGATTTTTTTCCGCTACATTCTTTTCAATGTTGGCCATGACTTTTTCTAATAGCCTTGGTACCACTAACAAAGTAGTTGGATTCACTAATTTTAACTGTTCAACTAGCTCGTCTACTGATTCCAGATAATAATGATTTTGTCCCCAATGAATACTCGCGTAAAACATTACTCGAGCAAATATATGGCTCATCGGCAGGAATAGTAGAGTTTTATCTTCTTGAGAGATTGGATAATGTTCTTTATAAACTTGTGCAGTGTGATATAGATTTCCTTGGGTAAGTACTACAGCCTTCTGCTCTCCACTTGTGCCTGATGTGAATATGTACGAAATGATCTCATTTGATGCAATATTATTGATATCATTCTCAATGATCTGACTTTTTTTTTCACAGAGTGGTTTTTTGAGTATAGACGCTAAGTGGTAAACAGGTTCAGCTTGACAATGGTTTGCATCCATTACAATCACCGGTTTAGACCAACCCCAGTCTGAGTCAATAGATTGAATTTTTGCTAATTGCTCATAGCTTTCAAGGACTAACAGCTTTGGATTTGTAAGTTTAAGGCAATTATTAATATTTCTATCCGAGTCGTTACTATAAAGCCCAACAGTTATGCATCGGTTGGCTTGTATGGCAAAGTCTACTAGGTTCCACTCGATACGTGTCTTAGAGAAGATCGCAATGCTCGACTGGGCATCAATATCAATTGATCTAAAAAAAGCGGAAAGTTTCAGGTAGCTATTTAAAAACTGTGAGTAGGTAATCGGAAGCCACTGATTATGCTTTTTTTGATAAGCAAAAATGGCTTCTTTCCGAGACTGGATCAGATGGTGAATGGACTTAAATGTATTCATGAGAAACCCTATTTGATAATGACCCCAAAACCGATAGGTCCTGGGGTAGGCTAATTAAAATTGATAGCTGTTTTTCATTTTTTGTAGGATTTCCAAGGCCCGATCTAACTGTTCTCGGCTGTGCTCTGATGTATAGCTCGTTCGCAGTAATGCTTGATTGCGCGCCACAGCAGGATATATAACAGCGTTAACGTAAACGCCTTCTTTTAAGAGTTCACGCCACAGTGTTAAGGCTTTAATATCTTCGCCTACTATGATTGGTATGATGGGAGTCTCGGTATGGCCGATATTAAAGCCGCGAGTTCGCAATTGTTCGCGCATGTATTGTGCATTTTTGTTCAATCGATCTACCCGTTGTGGTTCTTGCTGCATAATACGAAGAGATTCCAAGGCGGCAGCAACAGAGGCAGGTGGTAAGCTGGCCGAAAATAAAATTGAGCGACCAAAGTGCTTGATACTTTCAATAACTTTACGATCGCCAGCAACAAATCCACCAATAGATGCTAGGGCTTTACTGAATGTACCTGCAATCAGATCTACATCATCTTCAAGTCCGAAGTAGTTTGCGGTACCTCGACCAGCTTCACCAATTACACCAACGCCATGAGCGTCATCAACTACAAGTCGAGCGCTGTATTTTTTTGCGAGTCTGTTAATATTGGGTAAATCTGCAAGGTCACCTTCCATACTAAAGACGCCATCAACCATGATAACTTTACCATGCTCTTCTGGGATGGATTGAAGGACACGTTCTAGATCGTTCATATCATTGTGCTGATAATATACGGTTTTTCCTTTCGCTAAATCAGCACCATCAGTAATGCTCGCGTGATTAAACTTGTCTAAAATCAGATAATCATTTTTTCCTACTAGAGCAGTAGTGATGCCGATATTTGCCTGATAGCCGGTTGTGAATACGAGAGCAGCTTCTTTGTTTAAAAACTTGGCCAGTTCTTCCTCAAGCTTTTCGTGTAATGCATGTGTGCCATTTAATAATCGAGAACCTGTTAAGCTTGTTCCGAACTGTGCGATAGCGTCAATCGCCGCCTGGCGAACGCGAGGTTCAATCGTTAGTCCCAAGTAATTGTTAGATCCGAGCATTGTACAAGTCTTGCCATTCACAATAGCTTCAGGTCCTTCGTTCTGATCAATGGTTTGATAATATGCATAGCAATTTGCTTGGCGCATTAAATCAATAGAGTCGAAGTCATAAGCTTTTTGGAATGGATCATTAGACGTTTTGTTATTGATTAGTTTATAGCGATTAGCTAAAGATTCCTGAACGCTATTTTCCGTTGCTAGCTCTTCCATGTCTGTCTCCTAAAATGTAGTGATAGTTCCGTGCTAGCTCATCCCTTGAGTTTGTTTGGGTGATTATTTTTATTGTTAATTAAGCTAGTAACGGACTGCATACTAGCACTCAGCTTTTCTTATCGAATACTAAGAAATATTTATTTGAGAGTAAGAAAACTTAACCATTAATGTAGATCGATTTCATAACGCTAATACTATGGATGTGGTATGTAGGCTGCATTATTACTGACATAATGGTCAGCAAATTAGTCTTCGCTAAGACGTTATTATTAATCGTTAAAATAGATATAGGCTTTAAGAAAACTAATCCCTCTGGTTTCTTATTGCATCGTCATTCCATGCCATTTGATTCAATCGCGTCACACTGCTGAGCAATTGACGCATCAATCAAAACTGCGTATAACAGGCTATGCTAACGAGTGTCTTGGTACTATTGTCTAAGACCTCAGGGAACCTAGTGAGATTCTAGGGCTGTACCCGCAACTGTGAGTATGTTTTAGACGTACCAGCCAGATACCTGAAGTTAGCCCAAGCATGGAGCTTGGCATTATGCCGTTCCATGTGTTTCCAGGCGGGAAAACCTGGTGGAGAGTCCCCATCATCTCTTAAAGCACCTATTGTGCTTCCCGCAATGACGTTGCAATCAGCAGGTAAAAGATGGCTAGTCCATTGTTAAGTGTTAAGAATCTATCTTGGAGAATACAAACTAGATCGATTCTTGATGACATCAGTTTTGATATTCAACCACACCAGTTTGTGGGTTTGCTGGGCCCTAATGGTGCGGGTAAGTCTTCGTTAATGCGCTGTTTGTTTGGTCTATATGAATGTGACTATTCGGCGTTGTTATTTGAAAACCAGTCGTTGTCCTCTCTCAGTGTAAAGCAAAGAGCTCAGCGTATGGCGGTTATCCATCAAGAGCATACTCCTCACATGGGAATGTTAGTGAAGCAAGTGGTTGCCTTAGGTTTAATGCCGAATAAATCATGGTTAGATTGGCCGTCACCTAGCGATAAGCGCAAAGTGGATAACGCTATGGAAATCATGGATGTACTGCCGTTAGCAAAGCAGGAATATGTATCTCTCTCTGGTGGTGAAAAACAACGGGTGATGTTAGCGCAAGCACTGGTGCAGGATACGCCCTTCCTTATCCTAGATGAGCCAACCAATCACTTAGATGTGCACTATCAAATCGACTTACTGCACCGTGTTAAGCGTTTAAATAAGACGGTTTTAGCGTCAATTCATGATCTTAACTTGGCTGCCGCTTTTTGTGACGAATTGTTGTTGCTAGACCACGGACAGCTTGTTGCTAAAGGTACTCCAAAAGAGGTGCTCACTGAGGACCGTATCTCACAGGTATTTCAAGCTTGCGCTATTGTTGATTCATACCCATTGGATGAAAATCAAATTCGAATTACTTATGCATTTCATGAATCACCTCGCAACCTAAAACATCATGAGATAAAGCGATGAAGTTTTCTGATCTGTTTTTGACGGTACTCTTTTTACTGAGCCCATTTATGGCAATCAGTATTGGTGTTGCTGATATTGATACCGTTGACGTTATTAATGCGATGACTTCATTGTTAAGCAATGACGTACAAAAGGACGCCATTACGCATACGATTATCTTGGAGTTGCGGGCGCCCCGTGTATTGTTAGCAATGATGGCCGGTGCTGGCTTGGCTATGGCCGGATTTGTATTGCAAATTATTACACGTAATTCGTTAGCAGACCCTTATTTATTTGGTATCAGTTCTGGCGCCACGTTAGGTGCGGTCCTGGTTATATCCGTCAGTGCCACTCTGGGATTCAATTTCCCTGTTATTCAATCGTTGGGGATTCCATTGGCTGCGTTCCTAGGAAGTGTCGTAGCCGTTTTTCTGGTGCTATCACTCGCTGGTACGGGTATACAAGTTGAGCGATTGGTACTCGCAGGTGTAGCAACATCATTTATGCTCAGTGCGTTTAGTAGTTTGGTGCTTTATGCTTCTGACCCTCAAGCGGCAGCGTCGGTATTATTTTGGACCCTTGGGAGTTTCGCCCATGCTCAGTGGAGTGATGTGGGGATTGTCTTTCTAAGCATCATTTTCACAGCAGTTGTTTGCATGTTGCTTTGGCGACCGCTTAATACGCTTTTGGCGGGTGATGTACAGGCTCTCACATTAGGAGTTAATGCTAAAAAGTTACGGACTGTTATGCTTCTTATTACTTCGTTTCTTACTGCTATGCTTGTGGCTCATACGGGCGGTATTGGCTTTGTTGGTTTAATGATTCCGCACATTGTTCGCCGCATATTCCTTGGCAGTGTCCTCACACAGTTGATCTATAATCTACTTCTTGGTGCTGTGTTTATGCTGTGGGTCGATGTAGTTGCACGTAGTTTGCTTGATGGCCACGAACTACCTATTGGAATTATTACTGCCGCTATCGGTAGTATCTTTTTTCTATTTGTCTTACGTCGTCCTGCGGCTAATCAATATTGACTTTCATGATGCAGAATATCCTATTAAGAAGTACAAACTTTAAAAATAAAAAGCATACGATTGTAATTCACTCTTTAATCGCAATGGGGCTCATGTTAAGTGCCTCAGGGATTTTGGCTGAGCAGAAAGAAGCGCAAAGAATCATCGCACTCTCTCCTCATAGTGTGGAGTTATTATTTGCTTTAGGTGCTGGTGAGCGAATTATTGCAACTACAGAGCATGCAGATTATCCCAAGGCTGCATTAAATATAGAGCGTATTGGCGGCTTTCACGGATTACAAATTGAACGTATTGTCGAACTCAGGCCAGATTTAATAGTTGCATGGCAGGGCGGCAATCGGGCTCAAGACTTAGATAAGCTGGAGTCTCTTGGGCTAAATGTCTATCGAAGTGAGACTAAAACCTTGTTTGGTATTGTGGACGAACTTAATGCGCTCGCGAAAAGTACAGGGACACAATCTAAGGCGCGCGCTTTAGAGGTAGAATTTAGGGAAGCATTTACTGAGCTTGCGCAACAATATCAATCAAAATCATCCGTTTCTTTTTTTTATCAGTTATGGCAACAACCATTAAGAACTATGGCAAGCGGTAGCTGGATTAATGAGATCTTCGAAACCTGCAATGGTCAAAATGTGGTTGATAGCAATAGTGGTTTAAGTGACTATCCACAGATCAACTTAGAGTCTGTCATTCTTGAAGCACCGCAAGCGATCTTTATACCGTCTGACCATGGTAGTTATAGCCAAGCTGGGGGATTATGGCAAAAATGGCCGCAAATACCTGCAGTAAAACAAAACAACATCTTCTTCATTGATGGAGACTTACTCCATCGTTTCTCTTTGCGCGTCATGGATGGGGCAAAAGAAGTGTGTAACAAACTCGACGAAGTTAGACAAAAAAGCAGACAGTTATGAGTGAACAAGCAAAGAACGAAGCGCACAAGCGAAAAATGCAAAAGCAGAAAGAGAAAGTCGATGCCAACATTGCTAAAGCGGATGAAGAGCGTGGTGTTCTGATTTTACTGACTGGCAATGGTAAAGGTAAAAGTAGTTCAGGCTTTGGTATGGTTTTGCGCGCACTGGGCTATGATCAAAAAGTGGGGGTGGTTCAGTTCATTAAAGGCCAACAGCTTTCTGGCGAAGAAGTCTTTTTAAAAGAAAAAGCAACGCTACTGCCTAACTTTGAAGAGCAAGACTTTTATCAAATGGGCACAGGCTTTACTTGGAATACGCAAGATCGAGGCGGTGATATCAAGGCGGCGGAAGAAACCTGGGCTCATGCTGAGCGTATGTTACGTGATCCGCAATACGATCTAGTTTTGCTTGATGAGTTAACTTATATGATTGCCTATAAATACTTAGATGAAGAGAAAATACTGGATACGATTCGCAATCGTCCTCGGGAGCAAAGCGTTGTTGTAACCGGTCGTGGCGGGGGTTCGGCTTTACAAGAGCTGGCTGATACCGTCAGTGAAGTAAAAGATATTAAGCATGCTTATGCCAGCGGTATTAAGGCTCGAAAAGGCGTCGATTATTAATACTAAAGCAGCGGCGACTTTACAGTATTGGAAAGTCGCCTCTTAACACTTTAGCGTGGAGGTGTTTTTTTCAAACACAAAAAAGCCGCCTCTCATTCGAGGGCGGCTTTCTCATATCGATAAAGTGTAAACTATCGATTAGTACAGAATGCGAGCACGAATGGTCGCTTCTACTTCTTGCACTTTTTCTAGTGCCAGTTCGCCGGCGCTTTCTTCTACATCGATCACAACGTAACCAATGTCGGCACTAGTCTGTAAGAACTGACCTAAGACGTTGATATTGTTTTCAGCAAAGATGGTGTTGATAGCATTCAATACACCAGGCTGGTTTTTGTGGATGTGAAGAATGCGGTGGAAGTTTCCATGCTGAGGCAGCGCTACTTCTGGGAAGTTAACGGCAGATAAAGTCGTACCCGTATCAGAATAGCCTGCTAGCTTTTCACCTACCTCTTTACCAATGTTTTCTTGTGCCTCTTGCGTAGATCCACCGATATGCGGCGTTAAAATCACATTGTCGAACTTGCGTAGAGGCGATAAGAACTCATCATCATTGCCTTTAGGTTCAACTGGGAAAACATCCACTGCGGCACCTGCGATATGGCCAGTTTCAAGCGCTTCTGCCAATGCTGGGATATCGACAACGGTACCACGAGCAGCATTAATGAAAAGGCTACCTTTTTTCATTTTGGCAAACTGTTCAGCACCCATCATGTCTTTCGTGTCGCCAGTTTCAGGGACATGAAGAGTAACAATGTCAGAAATAGACAGCAGCTCGTCCATGCTCTCTACTTGTGTAGCGTTACCGATCGGAAGCTTAGTTACCACATCGTAGAAGTAGACTTTCATACCAAGGCCTTCAGCTAAAACAGATAGCTGAGTACCAATACTGCCATAACCCACGATACCTAGGTTTTTACCACGACATTCGAAGCTGCCAACAGCAGACTTTAACCAGCCACCACGGTGACACACAGCATTCTTTTCCGGAATACCGCGTAGCATTAGGATAGCTTCAGCAAGGACTAACTCTGCAACTGAGCGAGTGTTTGAATATGGAGCATTAAATACTGGGATACCGCGTTTGGCTGCTGCGTTAAGATCAACCTGGTTGGTACCGATACAGAAGCAACCAACACCAATCAGTTTATTGGCCACTTCAAACACGTCTTCAGTTAACTGGGTGCGCGAGCGGATACCAACAAAGTGGGCGTCTTTAATTTTTTCTTTCAGTTCGTCCCCAGCCAATGCCGTTTTTACATACTCGATATTCGTATAGCCAGCAGCATTTAGTGTATCTAGGGCGCTTTGGTGAACCCCTTCCAATAAAAGGATACGAATTTTGCTTTTATCCAGAGAAGTTGTGCTCATGGTCTCGCCTTCATAGTGTCGAAAAAACCGATTTAGAGTGAGTCGCCTAAATCTTAGTCATCAAATTAAGGCGCGTATGGTATCATAATCCACCTTTATTGAAGCCCCAGTGGTGTGGAAAAGTCTGCAACAAGACTTGCAAGGGACTCATATAAACCCGATAACACCACCTATATTGACTAACTAGGGTAGTTCGAAACATGAGCAGTGATAATCAAAGCCAGATTCTAAGCCGCCTACAAGGCATCGTAGGTGAGGATAAAGTCAAAACAGACCAAGACAGTTTAGACACCTTCGGTAAAGACTGGACCAAGATTTATGAGCCTAAGCCTTTGGCTATCGTATTTCCAAAGTCGACAGAAGAAGTGGCTGAGCTGGTAAAGGCGGCTAATGAACTGGAATTCGCGATTGTACCATCCGGTGGCCGTACAGGTTTGAGTGCTGGCGCCGTTGCCGCTAATGGGGAGGTGGTAATTGCCCTAGATCGTATGAACACGATTTCCGATTTCAATGCCATCGATCGAACCGTGCGCTGTGGTGCAGGTGTGATTACCGAGCAGCTTCAAGATTATGCTGAAGAGCAAGGTCTTTTTTACCCCGTGGACTTCGCATCTGCCGGTTCTAGTCAGATTGGCGGTAATATCGGCACCAACGCAGGCGGTATCAAAGTAATCAAATACGGCATGACTCGTGATTGGGTGGCTGGTATGAAAGTGGTTACAGGTAAAGGTGACGTTCTAGAATTGAATAAAGACTTGGTGAAAAACAATACCGGTTATGATTTACGTCAGTTGTTCATTGGCGGTGAGGGGACGTTAGGTATCGTTACGGAAGCAACTATGCGCTTGGATCGTGCACCAAAAGATTTGAGTGTTTTAGTGCTAGGTGTGCCTGAATTTGAAGCCATCATGGATGTCTTGCATGCCTTCCAGAATAAACTGGATTTAACGGCTTTCGAGTTCTTCTCCGACAAAGCCATGCGCAAAGTATTAGCCCGCGGTGATGTGCCAGCGCCCTTTGAAACGCAAGCGGAATACTATGCTCTGCTTGAGTTTGAAGCCGAGAATGAAGAGTTAGTAAATTCCGCCATGGAAGTTTTCGAATATTGTGTTGAGCAAGGCTGGGTATTAGATGGTGTGATTAGCCAAAGCGAAACCCAAGCGCAAAATCTATGGCGTTTACGCGAAGATATTAGTGAAACCATTGCTGAATGGACGCCATACAAAAACGATATCAGTGTCGTAGTGTCAAAAGTACCACCGTTCCTGCGTGAAATCGAAGAAGTGGTAAACCGTGAATATCCCGATTTTGAAATCATATGGTTTGGTCACATTGGTGACGGTAACCTGCACCTTAACATTTTAAAACCAGAGGGTTTGGCGAAAGAAGAATTCTTTGAAAAGTGTGCCAAAGTTAGCACTTGGGTGTTTGAAATTGTAGAAAAATACCAAGGATCTGTATCCGCGGAGCACGGTGTGGGTATGACCAAAAAACCATATCTTCAATACACGCGTAGCGAAGTTGAGATCGAATATATGCGTGCTATGAAGCGTGTGTTTGATCCAAAGAATGTTATGAATCCGGGTAAAGTTATCGATTTATAACACTCTGTAGCCTGCTTCCTCGCTCTAGCTGTGTTGCAGTGTATTTTCAAATACACTGCAACACAGCTAGAGCATCTCAACCAATTAAAAATTAAACACTCATAACTCTCAAAACCCTATGTTTCAGCATCAAAGTATCGACAATAAAAAGATAGATCTTCCTGTGGGCAAGGTTGTTTGTGTTGGGCGCAATTATGCTGAACATGCGAAAGAATTGGGGAATGAAATACCCGCTGAGCCGATTTTATTCATGAAACCGGCGACAAGTTTAGTAGCGCTAGAGCCAAGTTTTACTATCCCAACGCATCAAGGCAGTGTGCACCATGAATTGGAAATTGCACTTTTGATCGGTGAAACCGCGAAGAATATCGAGGCAAAGAGTGCGTGGCGTATGGTCAGCCATGTGGGTTTAGCGTTGGATTTAACATTAAGAGATGTGCAGACCAAACTAAAAGAAAAATCCCACCCATGGGAAATCGCGAAGGCCTTCGATGGTGCCTGTCCGATATCTAAATGGTTACCGTTAAGTGATATTGTTAATCGTAACGATATGGAAATTTCTTTGTACAAGAATGGACAGCTACAGCAAAATGGTCGTTCGACGCAAATGCTCAACGACATCCCAAGACTGCTTAGTTACATGAGTGAATATTTCTCTTTGCAGCCAGGCGATGTCATTCTCACTGGCACGCCTGCTGGTGTTGGTCCTTTGCATGTGGAAGACGAATTAACTTTGATGTTGGATGATAAGCTGCGCTGCTCTGCAAAAGTGAACCAAGCGCAGTAATAGATTATCATCCGTTTATCGATAATTGGCGTAAGACCGTTATGGAACTTTTAAATTGGTTTAAAAAACCCGTTAAATGGTGGGCTGGTTTAGCTCTCATTGTTGTGGGCATGCCTCTAGTGCGCGGCGTCGAGGGTTGTGAAAACTGCAAACTCTTTGGTGCCATCATTATTTTCACTGGTCTCGCCATGGTGATGTTATTTGGCAAGGTAGACTCATCAAAAAATGATTCTACTCTGAGTCAAGACGATGAAGAATTTAAAGATGGCACTGATGATCATTCCAAGTCTGGCGGTCCTAAAGCATAATTCGCCCATAAAAAAAGGCGCTACCATTTCTCAAGTCAGCGCCTCTTCGTTGTCTATCATTTATTGTTGGTGAGTCAGTTCTTAGCCTTGATGGTTTTGACACCATCTGCCGTACCCATTAATAAAACATCAGCAGGTCGACAAGCAAATAAACCATTGGTGACCACGCCCACAATATTATTAATGCGCTCCTCCAATGCCGTGGCGCTTTGAATACTCATATTGTGTACATCAAGAATGACATTACCGTTATCGGTTACGAAGCCTTGGCGGTAAACCGGGTCGCCCCCTAAAGCAACCAACTCTCTAGCAACATATGAACGGGCCATGGGAATGACTTCAACCGGCAAAGGGAATGTGCCCAATAAGTCGACCCATTTGCTTTCATCAGCGATACAGATAAATTCTTTAGCACAGGCGGCGACGATTTTTTCCCGAGTTAGTGCACCACCACCGCCTTTAATTAACTGTAGGTGATCGTTGGTTTCGTCGGCACCATCAATGTAAAAGTCGAGAGTGCCAGAGGAATTCAAGTCATAGACGGGAATGCCATGGCTTTTTAGTCTTTCAGCGGTCGCCTCGGAACTGGCAACGGCGCCATCAAAATCATTCTTTAGTTCTGCAAGGGCATCAATAAAGCAATTTGCTGTGCTACCTGTGCCTACGCCAATAATGCTATCTTTTTGTAGATGCGGCTTGATGTAATCCACAGCAGCTTGGCCGACTGCTTGCTTGAGTTGATCCTGATTCATAATATCCCGTCGATGAAGGTATGCTGAACCGGAATTATAGCGAAAATCGAGGGCTTTGCCTGCAGGGCATCTCTAATAATTCAACCCTAAATAGCCTGAGCAGACAGTGAATTATCAGAGGTGCTCTGTAGTGAATCCTTAATCGCTGATACAATCTTTGTCCTTTTTAACTCTGAACACATGAGATACCCATGGCGGAAAACTATATAAAGCGCATATTGGAAGCCAACGTTTACGATGTGGCGGTGGAGACACCGCTGTCGGAAGCTAAGTTTTTGAGCAATCGTTTGGGTAATAACATTCTCATTAAGCGTGAAGACAAGCAGCCGGTTTATAGCTTCAAATGTCGCGGCGCTTATAACTGCATTGCCAAGAAATCACCTGAGCAATTGGCCAAGGGTGTGGTTACCGCATCAGCAGGAAATCACGCGCAAGGTGTTGCGTTATCTGCGCAGCAGCTAGGTATCAAAGCAACTATCGTTATGCCGCGCACCACGCCCGAAATTAAAGTGGCCAATGTGCGAGCTCGTGGTGCTAAAGCGGTTCTGCATGGGGACACATTCGACGAAGCCTTTGCGCACAGTCAGAAGTTGGTGGAAGAGAAAGGCATGACCTATATCCATCCCTATGATGACCCAGATGTCATCGCTGGGCAGGGCACTATCGCTATGGAGATCTTGCGTCAGCACTCTGGTCCAATCCATGCCATATTTGTCTGTGTAGGTGGTGGTGGTTTAGCCGCAGGAATAGCAGCCTATACAAAATACTTGCGTCCAGAAACCAAGGTCATTGCGGTCGAAAGCACCGAGAGCGCATGTCTGGATGCGGCAATGAAAGCAGGTAAGCGTGTTAAGTTACCGCATGTTGGTATCTTCGCGGATGGCGTAGCAGTGGGCCAAATCGGTAAGCACACTTGGAAGGTGTGTAAGGAACACATCGATGAGGTTATCACAGTAACGCCTGACGAACTTTGTGCCGCTATTAAAGACATCTTCGATGATACGCGCAGTGTCGCTGAGCCAGCGGGTGCTCTTGGCGTTGCGGGCATGAAAAAGTACATCGAGAAAACCGGTATAAAAGATGAAACCATGGTGGCGATCGAGTCCGGTGCCAATATTAACTTTGATCGCTTGCGCTATGTCTCTGAGATGGCCGAAGTGGGTGAAAAGCGCGAAGTCCTTATGGCGGTGACCATTCCTGAGCGTCCTGGTAGTTTTAAGCAGTTCTGCAACGTTTTAGGAAAGAGCAATATTACTGAGTTCAATTATCGCTATGGCAAAAGCGATCAGGCTCAAATTTACGTGGGGGTAAAAATCGCCGAAGGCGGCAAGCAAGAGCTGTTTGATGAGCTAGAAAAAAAGGGCTATCCAGTGTTAGACCTTAGTGAAAATGAGATCAGTAAGTACCATATTCGCCATATGGTCGGCGGTCATGCTCCAGAAGAAGTACAAGACGAAATTCTTTACCGCTTTGAATTTCCAGAACGTCCGGGGGCACTGATGCAGTTTTTGAAACATTTAGGTGAGCGATGGAATATATCCATGTTCCACTATCGCAATCATGGGGCAGCCAATGGTCGAGTACTGGCAGGCTTGCAGGTTTCTAAAGACGATCAAAAGGCCTTTAAGCAACATATTAAAGAGCTCGGCTATCCTTGTTGGGATGAGAGTGATAATCCCGCTTATCAGCTTTTCTTAAAATAATGAGGATTACCTCAGTGTGATCAAAAGTGTGATCAATAAGGCGACCAAAGGGTCGCCTTTTTTGTTGGAAAAACCTCTGATTTCAAGCAGCTAGAGCAGCGGGGTGATTACTTTGGCTTGTAATTTCTAGTCATATAGAGTCACTTGGTGCGGACGATAAACGCCATGAGTGGCAGTCGAAATGCCTCAATGCAAGACTGTTAGACAATCTTAAGTCTTTGATTTTATTAGTGAAAAATAACTGTGTACAAACGTACCTGTATAATCTTAACAAAGCGTTACAAAAGCCTTTATTAGAGTAAAAATTCCATGTTAAGGTTCTGCCACCTGATATGGCATCAAAATAATAAAAAAACCGCTGTTCAGTATCGGATCAGCTGCTCCTAAGTCATCGCAAGTGACTCTAACTGCCATCAGAAAAATATAACCCGAACTATAAGAATTCTAACGGGAGCCAGTTATGGCAGATAAATATAAGATCATAGGTCCGCTTTACGATTTCCTTAGCACCATTTACAGCGGCCGCCAAATACACAAATGCAAAATCGCCATGAATGATGGCTTGAAGACAGACGACAAGATTCTATTTGCAGGTGTAGGTCATGGTAAAGATGCCATTGACGCTGCAGAGAAAGGTTTGAAAGTGACGGTAGTAGATCTGTCTGCCACCATGCTTAAAAATCTAGAAAAGAATATTAAAGGTAAGCAGTTTAAGCATCCTATTCGTTTGGTTCATAGCGACATCCTGAAGTTCGATGAAACTGAAGAATACGATCAAGTGGTTGCTAACTTCTTCTTAAACGTTTTTCCAGAAGACTTTATGGTTACCGTGATGAAGCATTTAACCACATTGGTTAAACCAGAAGGTTCTTTTGTGGTGGGTGATTTCCATTATCCAAAAGGGAATATTTTTACCCGCGCATTTCAGAATGCATACTGGTACGTGGCGGTCTTCATCTTCACAGTTTTTGCGAAAAATGCATTTCATAAGATTTATAACTATCCCAAACATATGGAAAGCTTGGGATTAAAAGTGGAAAAAACAGAATCTTTTAACGTGCTGTTTGTGCCTTCTTTATGGTCTATCAAGGCGGTTCGTAAGCAACAAAATAAACCTCAGCAAGTTGATGCCGCTTAAGCGTATACAGCTTGCTTAAAATAATAATTAAGAGGTGTCACACATGAATAAAGCAGAAATGGAAGTTAGCACACTCGAGGAAGAGTCAAAGGTTGCCCATGGTGGTGGTGTTTTCACATTCTCAGAGCGTGTGGAGTATTTGAAAAAATACGGTAAGCACTCAATGGCATTTAGTGCGTTGCAACCCAAGATGCGCTATTTCGACATGGAAGGTGTTGGTTATATCGCTTACCGTCGTCAGTGGGGCAGTGTCGTGTGTTTAGGTGATCCAGTTTGTTCACCAGAAGATCGAGAAGCGCTTCTTGATGCATTTTTTACTAAATATCCAGCGCCTATCTTTATTCAAGTGACGCCGGACGTTGCCAAACTGATTCATGAGCGCATGGGCTATCATGCTACGCAATTTGGCAAAGAAACTTTAATCGATCTCAATAGCTGGACGCTTTCAGGTAAAAAGAAACAAGTTATTCGTACCGCTATTAACCATGCTAAGAAAGAAGGCGTAACGGTTCGTGAAAGCTATGGCGATATGAAATATCGTGATCTTTCTGAGTCATGGCTGAAAACTCGAAAGTGTAAAGGACGTGAAATCATCTTCTTAATTCGTCCTATGGAGATGGACTACAAAGAAGGCACTCGTCGCTTTTTCGCCTATCAAGGTGATGAAATGATTGGTTTTATCTTCTTTGACCCCGTTTATGAAAGTAACAAAGTCGTCGGTTATGTGCCTAATATTAGCCGTGCTAGTGAAAAATTCCCGCAGGGGATTTTCTACATGCTCATGGTGCAGGCCATGGAAAAATTTAAAGAAGAAGGTGTGCCTTATATCTATCTAGGGCTGTCACCTTTAGCATTGGATTATCCGCCTAAAGGCTTTGAATCTACGGCACTACGCTGGATGCTGGAGTTCACTGCCAAGCACTTGAACTTTTTATATAATTTTAAAGGCATCGATTTCACAAAATCTCGTTTTCGTGGTGATGAGCAACCAACCTATGTTTTGCACAAGAATCGCATACCCGCGAAAAACTTCGTGGCCATGTTCCGTTTGTGTAATGTTATCTAATAAAGCTTATGCCGAGTGATGTGTGGTGCTCCGCCGAGCCCCACACATAGCTTGAAAACACTGTTCCCACTCAATATCTTCTGCATTCACATCCAAACCTCCATAATTTAAGTGTTAGCCTATGGGCATCTTTAATAAGTCACTTTAAGCTCTGGCCTTGATCTTGTTTCAAGATCAAGGCGTGGTATTGAAGGTCTAACGGGTTAAATCGAAATGCCCCATATACGAATGTACTGTTTGTGAGGTTTGAGCCGTCATGGAACCCTTTAATTTAGATCGAAGCCAAGTATCCGTTATTCGTACCCAAGAACAGGCTTGGCAAGACTCTCCCATGGCCGGTGTACGTCGTATCCCATTGGAGCGTGAAGCGGCCGAAAGCGGTCAGGTGACTTCTATAGTGGAATACGAGGCAGGTAGTGAGTTTCGACCCCATAAGCATCCAATGGGAGAAGAAATCTTTGTACTTGAAGGCGTGTTTAGTGATCAATCAGGTGACTATCCGGCGGGCAGTTATTTGCGTAATCCGCCTGGTTCACAGCATGCTCCTTTTAGTAAGTCAGGTTGTAAGTTGTTTGTGAAACTTAACCAATTCCAACAAGGAGACCAGCAAACCATTGCGCTCCAGTCTGATGATCAACCTTGGTTGCAGGGCCAAGGGGGTCTAATGGTGAAGCCGTTGCATGACTTTCAGGGGGAGCATACGGCGTTAGTATTTTGGCCTGCAGGTGAGCGATTTGTGCCTCACCGTCATTTCGGCGGGGAAGAGATCTTAGTCGTTAGTGGATGTTTCAAAGATGAGCACGGTGAATACCCCGCCGGTACTTGGATTCGTAGCCCACACATGAGCGAGCATTATCCTTTTGTGGACGAAGATACCGTGATCATGGTGAAAGTGGGTCACCTACATCCCGATTTACTTACCCAAGATAGAATCCGCTAATCGGATTTTCTCAATTTGGCTAACTGGTTTTTGCTTTCTATCCACTGAGACATATATTGTGTGCTCTTCATGCTGTGATGACGCAGTATAGTGCCCACAATATTTTGTAATCGATGTTGAACCAGTTGTGATGATAATTGATTTAGTCGATTTACCAACGATTGCTGATGGTCTGCTTGCTTAAATTTAGACAGTACTTCAGTGCACTGACCATGTCGTTGTTGCCAAGTATCTTGATTGCTATAAAGTTCAATCGCTGCTTGTGCGAAATGTGCAAAGTCATCGTGAACGACGGCATGGTTTTTTTCTTGAGTATCGCTAATACCCTCAATGCCGATACTGGTTGTTACCGCAGGTGTACCGCATTGGGCCGCCTCAATGATTTTTCCTTTTAATCCTGCGCCAAAGCGTAACGGTGCTAATAAAACGCGCGCCTGACTCACCATTTCTTGGGCATTTTCACACCAACCTTTGACCAAAAAACCTTGTTTAGGATTATGTAGTTGTGTCGCTTTTTTCGGAGGGTAGGCGCCGTAAATATGCAGTTCTGCTTTAGGTAACGATCGTCGAATCAAAGGCCAAATGACTTGCTTCAGTTGCAACACAGCATCCCAATTGGGTTCGTGACGGAAATTGCCAATGGAAACAAAATGCTGCCGTTGCTGAAACTCTGTAGTGTTCATTTGGCATTGATCTTCCGTGAGCATAAACGGTGTGTAATGTAATAAGTCGGCGGGTACTGCCAAGCTGTCTTGTAATAACGTCATTTCAAATTGGCTAATCATGAGCGTTATATCGCATCGATAAATGGCCGCTAGTTCTCTAACGCAGCGTTCGTCCTGCATAAGTTGTTGCAAATCAACAGTATCAACAACGTCTTGATTACCTTTGGCTAGTCTTTGACGAGTGAAGCGCAAGCAGTGAAGGTCTTCCGTATCCAAAACACGCAGAGCATTTGGACATACTTTTTCGACACGCCATGAGAATTGTTCTTCCATCATAAAACGATCAAACAGAACCGCATCAGGTTCCAGTTCGCGACAAAGACTATCAAAGCTACTATTGTTCACTTTAATAGCGTGCGGCGTTATGTGTTGGGAAGCAAAATCGATGGCATGATCACTGGCTTGTGCCGGACTAGCATAGTGAACTTGATAGTCCATGGCTTGAAAGCTTTGGATCAGCTGCATCATACGGCTACCTGCCGCGCTGGAATTGGGTTCTGGCCAGACGTAGCCAATAACAAGTAATGTTTTCATGCGCTAATTATACATGGCAGTGAAGAAAAAAACTGTGGAGTCATGTAATCTATGGCCTGAATTCAAAATCAATCATGCCATGACACAGATTAAACCGAACATACGAAATCCCATTCATTTACTGGCCTTTGGCTTAGGCAGTGGTTTGAGCCCCAAGGCACCAGGCACCATGGGTACGATTGCCGCATTGCCCATCTATTGGTGGGGGCTGTCCTATTGTTCTCCACTGATTTTCGCCATTATCGTGGGCGTAAGTTTTGTTGTGGGTGTATGGGTAAGTGAAAAAACGTCACAGGATCTGGGTGTACACGACCATGGAGGCATCGTCATTGATGAATGGGTGGGAATGTGGATTGCACTTTTCTTAGTCCCCAAAACTTTGACCATGCTACTGATCGCTTTTGCTTTGTTCCGTTTCTTCGACATCATCAAACCTTGGCCGATTAAATGGTTAGACCAACATGTCAAAGGCGGTTTTGGCATTATGATTGATGATGTCTTAGCAGGATTAATGGCGCTAGCTTGTATGCAGGTTATTTTGCTGTGGATTTAGCGGCGGAAAAATCGAAGCCAGCGCCACACATTCAATAAACTCGCCAATGCGCCGCTCACATAAGTGAGCGCACAGGCTAATAAGATACGTTGAGCGGCTTTGTAATCCTTGTTACTCAAGTATCCACCTTTTTTAATTTCTGGAAGTGCTTTCGAGAAGCTGGCATTGAACTCCACTGGTAAGGTAATGAGGTGAACAATAAAACTGCCTAGTATGCCGAATATCACCAGTAGCATGGATATACGACCAACCACGGGAATAAAGCTTAATAGCAGAGGGGTACTTATCAACGCCACTTGTGCAATGCGTTCAATGTAAAAAGCGAACTTTGCCAGTGGTGTACGAAGCAACAGTAACGCCATGCGTTGCTGGTGCTGCATGGCATGTCCCACCTCATGGGCCGCCACTACAACGGCGGTCAGTGATTGGCCGTTATAATTTTCCTCACTAAGACGTACCGCTCGATCATTGGGATCATAATGATCCCCTTGTGACGTGGTTTCTAATTTCACATCCAAGTCTTGTTTTGCAATTAAATGACGCGCAAACTCTCCACCTGTGCCAGGGAAATCGGATCGATGTTCGCTGTATTTTTTGAGGATGCGTTGAGTCCACCACTGTGGGATAAGCATAATAGCGAGTATGGCAATAAATAATAGGATCCACAGCATGGCAGATATTCCAGTTTGAAAATAAGGATAACGCTTTGAAATCGTTTACGTTCATTATTCTAAGTTTTTCATTGCTATACACAAGCCAATTATGGGCTCAAGTCACGGCTGTGGGTTTGATGCCAGGCATGGCTATTTTGGAGCACGAAGGCTCACGACTCATACTCAAGCAAGGACAAACTAAACAGGGTATACACTTACTCGAAGCGGGCAGTGATTTTGCCATCATTGAAATCAACGGCCGCGAAATCGAATTAGAGTTAGGTGCTAGTGTTGCCGATGGTTATGCTGAACCCAGTGGCGCTCAGGTGCGTATTACACGTAGCGATAATGGACAGTATTTTACGCCGGCCAATATAAATGGACGCTCTATTAATATGCTGGTGGATACGGGCGCTACTCACGTTGCTATGAGCGAGGAGCATGCTCAGCAATTAGGTATTGACTACTCTAAGGGAACTAGAGGTCGAGCCTCTACTGCAGGTGGAATCGTAAATAGCTATAAAGTACAGTTAAACAAGATGCAGGTAGGCGGTATCACTCGCTATAACGTCGATGCAACCATTATCCAAGGCAGCTTTCCTGCCATTCCCCTTTTGGGGATGTCATTTCTTAATCAGCTTTCGATGAGAGAAGAGCAAGGAATACTCATGCTCTCGGACTAAGTAGCTTAAATCATTTAAAAACATGTTTTGAATGATCTAATATTTGCCCAAGTTTCGACAAAAAAGTTCGTTCCAATGGGTTAGCCTTGTAACTTGAATAAAATCACATATGTTAAAGAACAAGTTATTTAATAGGAGCAATACATGTCGAATGATACCTATACACCTCCAAAGGTATGGCAGTGGGATGCAGAAAGTGGCGGTAAGTTTGCGAATATCAATCGACCAGTAGCGGGCCCTACTTTTGAGAAAACATTGCCACAGGGCGAACATCCTTTTCAGTTATATTCCTTAGCAACCCCAAATGGTGTGAAAGTTACCATCATGTTTGAAGAGCTTTTAGAAAAAGGTATCTCTGAAGCGGAATATGATGCGTATTTGGTAAATATCATGGAAGGGGATCAGTTCTCCAGTGGTTTTGTGGATGTGAACCCTAATTCAAAAATACCAGCATTAATGGACCACAGTGTGAATCCGCCGCAACGTATTTTCGAGAGCGGCTCTATTCTTTTGTATCTTGCCGAAAAATTTAACGCGTTCTTGCCGAGTGATCCTCGAGCTCGTACCGAGGCATTATCTTGGTTGTTTTGGCAAATGGGCAGTGCGCCGATTTTAGGCGGTGGCTTTGGTCACTTTTACGCGTACGCACCGGAAAAATATCAATACCCGATTGATCGCTACACCATGGAAATCAAACGTCAGCTAGATGTATTGGATCGTCACCTGGCGGATAATGAATACATGGCGGGGGAGGAATACAGTATTGCTGATATGGCAATCTGGCCATGGTATGGCGCGTTAGTGAAGAATAAGGTTTACGACGCTGCGGAGTTCATTGAAGCGCACACCTATAAAAACGTGATTCGCTGGACCGAGCAAATTGCTCAACGCCCTGCTGTTAAACGCGGTGAAATGGTGAATAAAGCCTGGGGTGAATTACATGAACAATTACGTGAGCGTCATGATGCCAGTGATTTCGAAAATAAAACCCAAGACAAACTAGATCAAGTAAAAAAATAAGCGCTTATAGTTCTAATTCGTCTCGTAACGCCTTTAAGTGTTGTAGATTTGCTTCACCACTTAAAGGCGTTGTCGTTTCTTGTGGTAAGGCCTTAGGGATGGGGTCGTCCAAGGTTTCCCCTTTAATCACCCGTTCGCATAACATTTGATAGTTATGTTTAAAAATAGGGAAGACTTTGTCTTCTGGCTCTGAGCTCAAAAAGAACCAATCCGTTGCTTTGCCCGCGTAATAAATCGCCGGATGAGTCCAATTGAAATTGGCCTTAGGCTGCGGCGCTCGGCAAGCTTCGATATAAGCTCGATGCGAATCGGGTAAGCCAAACAGGCTATATGCATTTTCGCAATATTGACGAAACGTGGCTAGGTTTGGCAAGTAGCGTTCGTTGCGGATGACTTCCTCCGCTACTTTTTGAATGAGATCAGCGGAAAAATCTTTCAGATTGGTTAACCACAGGCGCATAGCGGCAGTGGAACTTTCCACATTAGGATAGGCCGCATTGAATTGATTGCCGTAATTAATGCGCATTAATTCAAAAGAGGCTGCTAAGGCCTCTTTTTGCTCTTTAGAGATCGTTTGCCCAGCTGAGATCTTGGACTCGGTCGGCAATGCTTGTATTTGCTGTGTGATCTCGTTGAGAGGTTGCTGAGTTGCCTTGTCCATTTAAGCGCTTACTCCAAATGTGTTTGGCATGTTGTAAAAACTTGCTATTCCAAGAGGTATGCAATTGATTGCTGTCTCGCCAGTATAAAACAAATTCTTTGATGAGGCTCTGTGCAAATTGCCGATCAATATTCGCCATTTCTAAAATCTCATAGACTTCTACAGCCGGTTCCCAGCCATCTTGCATGGGAACTGGATCAGAAGGATGCGCAAGGCTTGCACTAAAGCGAGCCCATTGACGCCGAACCCAGGCTACAAACTTGGTGTTCCATGTATCGTGGGCTTCGCCTTTTTCCATCCAGAACAGGACAAATTCGCTAACGCAATCTTGAATAAAGCTGGGCTCCACGCCGGCTTTTTGCAAAATGTCCAAAGTGGCCGCTTGCGGCTGCCAGCTATCCCACATGGCTTGCTTGCGTTGCGCATCTCCTTGGAAAACCGCAGGGTGAGCTTGGTCCTCTTTAAAGCGCTTGTTCACCCAGCGGATGAACATGGTACTCCAGCTTGTGGCCAGTGTGCCTTGGCTTTGATAGTGGAATACAAAATCCTGCAATTGACTTTGTGCATAGCGTTTAGGGATGCCAAGCGTTTGCTCGATGTATTTGAGAGTCTCTGTGTCCGGACGCCAGTCAGGGTGAATGGCTTGCTTGTACTGCTGCTTGGCCTGTTCAAAAGCTTGTTCGTTACGACTGCGTTTACTGTCGCTTGGGGCTTTTTCTTCAAAGCTATAGAAAAGCTGCTCGCTTTGGCCAAAGGGCGGACTATTGAAATGCACAATGCCTTTATCACTGAGGCTCTTAAGAATGCGCTTGATATCCGCATCCTGCCAAAACGGGAGCCAATCGCGCAACGTCCCCTTGTTGATAAAACTCCAGTTTTCATCATGGGGCTGTTTGCCATCATTGAGAGCATGCAGCATTAACGCCTCCTCTAAGCCGATGGTGGCGGCTAAGCTGGGGGACACAACTAACATGCGTTCTGGAATTAAACTATGAGCCATACTGCAACAATCAAAGGAATTGGTAAAAGCGAATAATACCTGAGCAACTAAAAACCACTTCTTCAGGTATGCCGTGAAAGATCTGCCAGTATACCGCAAAGGACTGAGTGGTTGATATGGTAAACCCAGACACGGCTCGAAAAAATCGAAATTCTGGCAAAATACGTAAATTGTCTACACTTATACCATTGGCAATACTCCTAAAGTCTATGGAACAAATGTTCGCTAAAGGCCCCCAAAGGAGTCATTTTTGGGTATAATTCACGGGAATTTTTCGCTGGGGTCAAAAAACGCCAGCATGCCCTGCCACGAGGCTTTTACCCAAAGCCAATATGTGCACCTAAATGGGTCAGACACATGGGCAGTGGGCCAGCATTCCTTTAAAAAAGAGTGATATCCATGACTGTAAAATCAGTAGACGTCTTATTGGTTGGTGCGGGCGCCATGAGCAGCACACTGGCCATGATCCTTAAACAGCTTGATCCAAGTTTGAAAATCACAGTGGTAGAGCGCTTGCCCAGCGTAGCCAGCGAAAGTACCGACGGTTGGAATAACGCAGGTACGGGCCATGCTGCTTATTGTGAGTTGAACTACACGCCTGAAGATCAAGATGGCCATGTGGATATCAGCAAAGCGCTGACGATTAATTCTTCATTTGAGATTTCTCTTCAGTTCTGGAGTCACCTAGTAAACAAGGGTGTTTTGCCAGAGCCTTCTAATTTCATCAATCGTACACCGCACATGAGTTTCGTGTGGGGTGAAAAGAACGTAAATTTCTTGCGTAACCGCTATTTAAAAATGAGCCAGCATCACCTGTTTGAGCAAATGGAGTTTAGTGATGATGCGGAAACCTTGCGTCAGTGGATGCCGCTCGTGATGAATGGCCGTAAAAGCGATGAACCCGTTGCCGGCACTTATGTGAAGCACGGCAGTGATGTGGACTTTGGTTCCCTTGCTCGCTACATGGTTGATCATCTAAGCAAGCAAGACGATTTCGAAGTGTTGCTTAATCACGATGTAGAAGACCTAAAGCGCTCAGAGTCTGGCGGTTGGTCAGTGAAAGTCGAGGATCGCAGTTCGGGTAAAGAAACTCGCATTAAATCTAAATTTGTTTTTTTGGGTGCGGGCGGTGGTGCTTTGCCATTGCTTCAGCGTTCAGGGATCGACGAAGCGGATGGTTACGGAGGCTTCCCGGTTAGTGGTCAGTGGTTAGTGTGTACCGACCCAGAAGTCGTCGAGCAGCATCACGCGAAAGTCTATGGTAAAGCCGCGATTGGTGCGCCTCCGATGTCGGTTCCACATTTAGACACACGAGTGATTAACGGTAAGAGAGGATTATTATTTGGGCCTTTCGCTGGATTTACTACCAAGTTTTTGAAGAAAGGCTCGATAATGGATTTACCTTTGTCTGTACGCCCTAATAATTTATTGCCTATGATGTCTGTTGGCAAAAACAATATGGATCTCACCCGTTACTTGATCAGTGAAGTGTTTCAGAGTGATGGTGCTCGCATGGAGGCCCTCCGTCAGTATTTTCCACAAGCGCAAGATGGAAACTGGACGCTAGCGGATGCCGGCAAGCGTGTGCAAATCATTAAGAAAGATGAGAAAGGCAAAGGCAAATTAGAGTTTGGTACTGAAATTGTGGCTGCTAAGGATGGTTCAATTGCCGCTCTTCTTGGCGCTTCACCAGGTGCATCGACAGCCGTGCACGCAATGATTGATGTGATAGAGCGTTGCTTTGCCGATCGCCTAGAGCAAGACGGGTGGAAACAGCGCTTAAAAGAAATGGTACCGAGCTATGGTGAGTCGCTAAAAGACGATGCTGAACTTTTGAAAAGAGTCAGAGATGAATCCCATAAGACATTAGGTCTCTACGAATAGGCTGAAACCATCCATAAGCATTATAAAAAAGCAGCTATGCTAAAACATAGCTGCTTTTTTGTGATGGCGTTAGTGATTTGCACTTGGTTTGTGCAATACTACGAACAATGACTGAAAAAGTTTGTTCATTATCCGTGGCTAGTTATAAAATTTGCATTCATTACAATGACGTTTTATTCCATTAGGGACAATTAACTGTGACCTTGGCAAACAGAAGTACAGCGTTCAGCCTTATCGTCGTCTTATTGCTGTGTTCTCCATTCAGCTGGTCGGACAAGGGAGAGACCCTGCAAGATGATTCAGGAGAAACTTGGGGTTGGCGCACAGCTATGATCACCAGTTTGGCTTTGACTTTAGCAACTAATCCTTTAGATGCCGATGAATACAGTGTGTCTATGATGTCCGCGAAGGATACTGCTGCACTTAAGGTTGGTTTTCGCTGGCATCAAGATGAAACGATGCAACTTGGAGGCCTGACTCTAAGCCACTATTACCATTTTGGCTATAACTATTGGCAAAGCCTTGATGTAGATGGTCAGGAAGGCGTGAATAATGCGTTGGAGTTTATTCCCGTATTTCGATTTAGTGATGGTGAGCAAGACTTCTTTAGTTACGTAGAAACTGCTGTCGGTGTTTCCGTGTTTTCTCGAACACAATTTAACGACAAAGAATTCAGCACTAACTTTCAGTTTGCGAATAGTCTAGCGTTTGGCGGGTACTTTACACCACGTGTGTCTTGGTCCTTACAATTGCAGCACTACAGCAATAACAGTATCAAGTTGCCCAATAACGGCATCAACTTCTATAACTTCAACATCGCTTATCGGTATCAATAGACGGTTTTAAACTTTGCTTTGCAAGTAACTTACCGCGTCTTTTACAGCTTGGCGAGTACGCCGATTGATCTCTTCGTGCTCGTGAGCTGACATGTAAAACGCAATATCCACTTCATGTCGATAGTAGCGCGTAGGGAGATTATTCAGTGCTAAACATGCCAAATCGACAAGTTGATCTTGACTAAAGCCTTTATCAGCCGTTTCTTCTGCTAGCACCTCCAAAACCTTGTGCTCATAGTAATTATGAATTTGATCGGTAATGGACATGGCGCACCTCCTTTTCTTTTAATTGTAGACCATGATCTAGGTCATCCGGGTGCGTGACCTATATCAAAAGGACTGTTCGCCAGCGAGGTATGCTGATCAGACTAAAAAAGGAGTCTGATCATGATAGATGCTTGTGAAATTGATGTGCGACTACGAAAAAAACAGCATGAATTAGAAATACGTGCCTCCAAGCTGAGCGAGGAATTAACTCGTTACAATATCGAAGTAAGCAAAGACAGCGAGGATCGTGCGCAGCAGCTAGAAAATGAAGAAGTCGCAGAAGCCATCGCTCAAGAAACTCAGCAAGAGCTCCAGCAAATCAAGCATGCCATTTTGCGTCTTAAGCAAGGCCAGTATCAGGTGTGCGAGCTATGTCAGCAAAGTATCGAGCCCGAACGCTTGCTGGCACTGCCATATACGGCTCTGTGTGCCAGCTGCGCCAATGAGCAGTAAGGGGGCTTACTGAGGCTCAATAATCACTTCGCTTTGCAATGAGTTACTGATGAAGCAGTGCTGATGAGCTTTATGGTGCATAGACTCAATCGCACTGGCTTTTACCTCACCCGCAAAGCGCACTTGTGGGCGCAAGCGAATGCGCGGCACATAGTATCTACTGTCCTCATTTTGCTCTACATAAGCAATGGGATTGTCCTCGTAGTGTTCAACGACTAAGCGCTTTTTCGCTGCCAGTGCCAAGAACGTCAGCATATGACAACTGGCTAAGCTCATGGCCAGAGCTTGTTCCGGATCCACATGCTGTTCAGTATTAGCAGTAGCCATGGCGAGGCTTTGTCCGCTCGCTTCTGCGTTATGGGCGGTATTGTAGCCTTCATGGGAGAAGTCACCGTCTTTCTGCCATACTATGTGGGCGTGATGTTCACTCATGTTTTTCGTCCTTATGCTGCTAGCCTTGATACTGGTTCTCAGGCACTTCGACCTTGTGTACCGTACCCGCCCAATCATCGAAGCCACCGCCCAACATGCGCACGGTTTTAAAGCCCATTTTTTGTAAAAGGTCTGCTGCCAGTGTGGAACGACCGCCGTTTTTGCAATACACCACAAGAGGTTGATCAAAGTCACTGAGCTTGGGGTGGTTGCCTACCATGAATTCCAGTAAACCACGGGGAATATGCACAGAGTCAGGCAAGTGGCCAGCATCAAATTCAGATGGTTCGCGCACATCTAACAAGGTAGCCCCTTGCTGCATCATGGCCTGAGTCTCATCGGCATCAATGATATGGATGTTCTGGCGAGCTTCGTTCAATAATTCGTCTTTTGTCAGTGACATAAGCACCTCCATTAAATATTAGAAAAGCCTAATATTAACCATGTTAGGCCGAATGGGATAGAATGACAAGACCTCAGCTCAGGTTGAGAGGTAGAAGCTTGGTTCAGTATAGACCTCGGGTTAGACTAGCCATTATCACGACAATAGATAGCATTATGTTTCAACAACAAGACTTGCTCGATTTAGCCAATATGAAGATGCCGTTCGGCAAATACGCCGGCAAAGCATTGGTGGATCTACCCGAAGAATACTTGCTTTGGTTTCAGAAAAAGGGGTTTCCGCAAGGGCGCTTAGGCATGCTGTTAGGCTTGTGTCTTGAAATCAAAATCAATGGACTGGAATACATTTTACAGCCATTGAAAGGTAAGACCCGCGTTGTTAATGAATAAACCACTGGACTATGCTATCCGCTACAGCCGCCGTAAAACCGCTGCCATTCATATTACGCAACAAGGTGTAGAATTGCGTTTACCTCATGGCGTTAGCGAATCGTGGGGCCATCAGTTTATACAGCAGAAACGTGATTGGATTGAGCGTAAATTAAAAGAACAAAGTCGATATACGCAACACATTCCCAATCTTGAATGGGGCTCTACTATTTTATGGCATGGTCAGCCAGTCCCGTTAACCTACCAGCCCGCAACACAGGCATCCTTGAAACTAACGCCACACGGTTTTGTATTTTCGGCTAAAACCGAACCCAATAAAGAAATCAGAAAAAAATGGCTGGCGGATTTTTTTAAGCAAGAAGCTCGAAACTATCTAACATCATTAACCAACGAAAAAGTCGCTGCTTTAAATCTGCAAGATCAACTCAAAGCCGTTCGCCTACGCTATACCAAAAGTAAATGGGGACATTGCTCTAGTGTGGGCAATATTCAATATAACTGGCTGATTATGGGTGCGCCATTTGAGGTAATTGATTATTTGGTATGTCATGAAGTCAGCCATTTAATACATTTGAATCACAGTCCAGCGTTTTGGCAGCAAGTTGCGAAAATTTGTCCTGATTATAAAAAGCATCAGGCTTGGTTGAAGCAAGAGGGTGTCAGACTTGCTTGGTTTTAAAACGATACATATAAGCCACTAAAGAAACCGTCAATGGTCGTTGGCCCCGCAGACCACTTTTTATAACCAAGCGTGATACCAACGTATTGGTAGTGATAGTTGAGGCTGAATTGCCGTTCTGAAATAGAGCCTCCATTATAGCTTGACCAGATGGGATAAAACTCTGCATGAAGGTAGTGATTAACGCGAAGGCGTATGGGCATCGCAAATACATCACCTTTGTGGCTCTGGTTTCCATTCATTTTCCCTCTTCCGTAGGCCAAGTCCCAAGAGAAATTGTTGCCGAAGCTCATACGATAATGCAGCAAGGTATTCTCCAAGGAAAGCTCGTCGTCTTGTTCATTCAGAATGTTTTGTGAGTAGCTCACTCCCAAAGAGCCATAACCCAGCTCTACCCGATTTAGTTGTGCGTATATATCATCTGTTGAATCGAAGAACTGAGTGGATAATTTAAGAGCAGGTAAAATGGGATCACCTACTTGTCTAAAGAAACTGTTCGAAGCACTATCACTGGCGGCAGAGGCTTCATTATCGTCATTGGTAGAGTAAACTGGCTCAGATTGACGGTAGCGTTGCATACTGTGTGAACCACCGACTGAAAGAATGTCCACGCTGTATTCGGCCAGCTTGATTGTGGTTTTAAAGACGATCTCGGCGATGGCTTCGCTGATTGCAGAAGAATGGCTATCGGTGCTCGCTTTTTTGGAAGTTGATTGACTCGACGAAGAGGTGTTTTTTGACTGTGCTTGAGTACCATTGCGTTCCAAATCGTCCAGAGTGCCAGCCTGGCTGCTGAGAGCAAAACACATTGGTAGGGCGAAGACGCCTGTAAAACGATAGATCGTATTCACAAAAAGTTCATCCTTGGATAATTTGATGATCATGGTGCTCGTCCCGAGACCGACACCGGTTTTAGAGCTGCGCGATATGGGGATTGATAAGTTCGGTCTTCTGTTTCTTAGAAAGTCGTTTAATCGCGCTTTCTCTTTTACATGCCTCACTGCGATTTTCCGCCTTTTCAGAATACACTAACTTTACCGGACGACGATTGCGTGTATATTTGGCCCCTAGCTTGGCTTCATTATGTTCCCGTAAGCGTCGTTCTAAGTCTGTTGTGACTCCGGTATAAAGCGAGTCGTCGGCACAGCGTAAAATATAAACAAACCACTGACTCATTTTCTTAAAAACTTATCCACGTACCAGCAGCTGGCTTTGATTTGTAGGTTTTGTTCTTTGGCCCAAGCTAGGCCATGGTGTACGAGCTTTTCGGCCAATCCCTGTCCTCGCAGAGAAAACGGCACAAAGGTATGTGTGAAGTCGACAGAACCTTGCTGTGAGTCCAGTTGGTAGTCGAGGTGGCAGCTGCCCTTTTCATGATCGATGAAAAAACGCTGATGCTTTGTATCGTGCTGTATTTCAGTCATAGAGCCATGCTAACCTTTTAGTATGAAGAATAATTACTGTGTGACTGTATGAAGCGTTTACTCATTGTATTTCATGCTCCGTCGGATAACACCCGTAAATTGCGCGATGGCATGCAATACGCCGTTGAACAATGTATCCAAACCGATGAGCTTGGTGTGCAATTGCTGATAAAAAGTCCATTCGATACAACCCCTGACGATGTGTTAGCAGCAGACGCCATAATACTAGGGACAACTGAAAATCTAGGGTATATGAGTGGCGCATTGAAAGACTTTTTTGATCGCTGCTATTACCCAGTTTTGGAGAAAAAGCAGGGTACGCCGGTAGCGGCTGTGGTTCGTGCAGGTCATGATGGTACTGGTACGTGCAATGCGTTAAAAACTATTCTGACCGGTTTGCGTTGGCGTTGGGTGCAAGAGCCCCTGGTATGTCGAGGTGAGTGGCAAGAGCAATTTGTGCTAGATTGTGAAGAACTGGCGCAAGCCATGGCTTACGGCTTAGCGGAAGGAATGATTTGATGAGATTGATTACGGTGTTACTGCTGTTTGCGAGTATGGCTGTTGAGGCAGATACACTCAGTATTCGTGCCGATCCTTGGTTTCCCATGAACGGTCAGCCTGCAGCTGATAAGCCTGGCTATATGATCGAGCTAGCGAAAGCGGTGTTTGAGCCAAAAGGAATTAAGGTGGATTATCAGATTATGCCGTGGAGTCGATCTATTGATCTCGTGCGTGAAGGTCGATTTGATTGTGTGGTCGGCGCTTACAAATCTGATACGCGTGACTTTATTTTTCCGGAACAGCATTGGGGATTGGATCGCCCTCAATTTTTCATTGCCGAAGAAGATAATTGGCGCTTTAACGGCGACTTGAGTGATCTTGCCAATCGCAAAGTAGGTATCATCGCCGACTATTTTTATGAGGAAGCGTTTGATGCTTATGCTCAAGATCATAAAGGATTAAATTTCCAGTTTATGACCGGCAGTGACCCACTAAAGAAAAATATTGAAAAGTTTTTAGCGCGACGCATTGATACAGTGTTAGAGAGTCAATTGGTAATGAAAGCCAAGCTTAAGCAAATGGGCTTGGTAGGTTACCTTAAAAGTGCAGGTAACTTAATTCCTCCAGTAGCTATGTATATTGCTTGCAGCCCTGCATTGGAATCCAGTAAGCAATACGTAAAATGGGTAGATGAGACTACAAAAGCCATGAAGCAAGATGGTCGCTTAGAACGCTTGCTCGACCGCTATGGCGTACCGCCTTGGTGGTAATTGTGGTCATTCCAATAACACTAGCTGAGTGAACCCCATGCAAGACTGGATTATCCAATATGAACCACAGGTACGCATGAGCGTTTTCTTTGGTTTGTTAAGCTTCTTATTTTTAGTACAGCAGTGTTTTCCACGACGTCCCCTGTCTGGATCAAAGCTCTATCGTTGGGGCAATAACCTTGGTCTGGTCTTCTTTAATAGCTTTGTCATGCGAGTATTTATTCCTACTACAACGGTTGCCGTAGCGTTGTGGGTCGAACAAAAGCAGTGGGGAATATTTAATGTTTGGCAACCAAATTTTGCGCTTCAAGTTATATTGAGCTTGTTGCTTTTAGACTGTCTGATCTACTGGCAACATCGCTTGTTTCATTCAGTGCCCGTGTTATGGCGATTACATCGAGTGCATCATATGGATCAAAATATCGATGTCACCACTGGTTCTCGTTTTCATCCCATTGAAATTGCCTTGTCACTTTTCATTAAATTTATCGCGGTTCTGTTATTCGGCGTTGATGCTGTCGCTATTATTTTGTTCGAGGTGATTTTGAATGGTACCGCCATGTTTAATCATGCAAACTTAAGATTACCGCTTACATTTGATAAATGGCTGCGCTTGTTGATTGTCACACCTGACATGCATAGGGTTCATCATTCACAAAGACCTGAAGAGACGGACTCTAATTTTGGTTTTAATTTGTCGATATGGGATCGAGTATTTAGATCCTATGTCGATCAACCACGGTTTGGGCATGAAAAAATGCGCATTGGTCTGCGAGAATTTACGGATGCAAAAGTGACTCAATCATTCATAGGTATGTTGGTATCACCGTTTCAAACCTCAAGACATTCGGTCAAAAAAAAAGCCAGCTAAGCTGACTTTTTCTGGATGTAAGATATTTCTTTAAAACAGATACAAAATTGAAAGGCTGGTTTCTGTATCTGTCTTCTCTGTATCGTCTGGAACGTTTGTATTATGGTCCACTGTAATCGCGGCTTTTATACTCAAGTTTCCAATTAAGGTCGCAGCCAAGCCCGTTTCTGACTTGCTCTTGGTATTATCATCGCTCTCGAAAGCTGCTTGTGTGCTGATTTTTTGAGTAAAGCGGGCGTTTTCACTGATTCGATAGCGATAATCAACCGCCAAACGCAAGAAACCACCTTCTTCGGTGTCGCCGTCGTTAAGTTCGCTAAAGCTATAACCAGGACCCACATTGTAATTAAGTTTATGCACTTTATTGTTTAGCACTTGGTTTGAATAACCTAATGCGTAAGATTGTTGGTAGTTGTAACCGCTAAATCGGTCATCTTCATAAGAGGCATAAAGGAACAGCGCGGAACCGTTGTTAATGAGCTTATAGTCGCCCTGCACTGAGGCAAAGTATTTTTCTGCACTCACCTCTGTTGTTTCGACGCCGTTTTCTTCAACAGTTTCATCTTTGTAAAAACTACTGAACTGATAGTTGTTGCGCCAATGATCTAAGTCGTGAATGACCGCTAACTTGCTTTTCAGAGAGCTGGTTTCAGTATTGCCTGTCGTACTGATAAAGCCTAGTTCGAATTCACCCTCGATGGCCTTTTTCTCTTCCGATTGCGCATCCGTATTGTTTTTATTAGAGGTTTCTTCTTCAGCCATGGCGACGTTGCTTGCCAATAAACTGGTTAATAAAAGGCTGCCAAAGCGAATCATAATGCTCCCCATGGATAGTAATAAGTCATAAAAATAGTTTAAGAGTTGCTGATGCGAACATCCATTTGCGGGAATGGAATAGAGATATTGTTAGCATCAAGCTCAAGTTTAATTTGCTCGTTGAGTTCGAGTCGAGTGGTCAAAAAGTCTTCACTTTTCACCCATGCACGCAAAAGGATATTCACACTGGAATCTGCCAGTGCATCTACGCCTACCAAATACTCTGGATCTGATAGCACTTTTTCGTGCTGATCTAAGCATTGTTTGATGACTTTTTGTGCTTCTCTTAAATCGGCTTCGTACGCGACGCCAATAATGAGATCAACACGGCGAGTCGCATTGCTTGAATAATTAACGATGTTGCTTGAAGTGATCTGGCTATTGGGAACAACCACTTGCTTATTATCGGGCGTGTTTAAATAGGTAAAGAAGATTTCGATTTTTTGTACGATACCTGCGGTACCGCCTGCTTCAATATAATCCCCCGCCTTAAAAGGACGAAATACGGAAATAAGAATGCCAGAAGCAAAGTTGGATAAAGAGCCTTGTAGTGATAAGCCGATAGCAAGACCAGCGGCACCTAAAATGGCAATGAAACTGGTGGTTTCCACCCCTGCATGACTTAAAGCAATGATGATAACGCAGGTGATGAGTATGGCTTTGAATAAGCTTTTTACAAAGCCCACAACGGCAAGGTCGGTATTACGTTTATTGAGGATTGCGGCTAATAGGTTGGCAATAATACTGGAAATTTTGATGCCCACCACAAAAATGAGGAGGGCAATCAAGGCATCGAAAGTATGGTCGATAATCAGCTCTTGGTTTTCATTTACCCAGTTTACTATCGAATCCATACTTTCTCCTATGTTGTTTTATCCGATAAAGATAACCTTTAATAATAATAGCGCGGAAATAATCCACACGCTTACGGTAACATCTTCACGCTTATTACCCAACAGTTTTGCTGCTGCATAGGTGATGAAGCCAAGCGTAATACCGTGTGCGATAGAAAATGTGAGAGGTGTTAGCAATAACACAACCACAACGGGCGCAGATTCGGTTAGGTCTTCCCAATTTACGTCTTTAAGGCTAAACATCATCAAGACGGAAACATAAAGGATTGCGCCAGCTGTTGCGTAGGCAGGGATCATCCCAGCTAGTGGTGCAAAGAAAATGCTCACGAGGAATAATAAACCAACGGTGATGGCCGTTAGACCAGTTCGACCACCTGCAGCAACGCCAGAAGCACTTTCGATATAGCTGGTAGTAGTTGATGTACCTAAGGCAGCGCCGGCAATAGTTGCTGAACTATCGGCCATTAATGCTTGACGTAAACGAGGTACCTTACCATCTGAAGTGGTTAAACCCGCACGCTGTGTCACTGCGATTAGCGTACCGCTGGTGTCAAACAAATCTACGAATAGGAAAGCAAAGATTACACTGATCATGGCGACATCAAGAGCGGCTGCCAGATCCATTTGCATGAAGGTTGGCGCCATTGATGGTGGCATAGACATGATGCCTGCATATTCAACATCTCCTACCGCGATACCGATAGCAGAAACAGCAAGAATGACGAGCATTACGGCTCCTGGCACATTGCGCTGAACCAATGCAATGATGGCGAAGAAGCCAGCCAATGCGATAGCTGGTTTGAATTCGTTGATTTCGCCTAGTGTCACAAGCGTTGCTGGATGATCCACAATGATACCAGCACTTTTCAGCGCGATAAGCGCAAGGAACGCACCGATACCAGCGGCAATTGCGAGCTTAAGCGCTGATGGTATCGCGTTAATGATCATTTCGCGAATGCGCAAGACACTCAATATGATGAAGAGCACACCACTGAAGAACACAGCACCGAGTGCAGTTTGCCAGTCATGTCCCATACCTAATACGACGCCATAGGTGAAGAAGGCGTTAAGACCCATACCTGGAGCGAGGGCAACAGGTAAGTTGGCCCAAAAACCCATGATGAAACAACCGATAGCTGCGGCAATACAGGTGGCGACAAAAACAGCGCCCTTGTCCATACCGGCATCGGCAAGGATGGCTGGGTTAACAAAAATGATATAGGCCATAGTTAGGTAGGTGGTGAAACCGGCTATGACCTCGGTTTTAGGTGTAGTGCCGAATTGACTCAGCTTAAAGAGTTTCTCAAGCATAGGTTGTGTTCCTAGGGTTATCTAAGGTTTTGGTCGTTTATAGTTTTAAGTCTTTGCAGACTGTGTTTTGGCCTATTATAGGGGGTGAAGTTATAATTTCACCAATAACCTGACCAGAGGGTTAAAAAATATTAAAATCCCCGTAAAATGGCGGGTTTGAGCACTCTTAAGGTGCTCATGAGTGCTAATAGTAAACCTTGTGTGAACCAGTATAGAGCGTCCAAAAAATAGGGTGTCAGTGGAAAGCGGAATTTTGGCTTTAGAATGGTGCATGCAGTAAATTGACTAAAATCTAGTCACCTGATTTTGTGAATGGATTTGACCAGAGAAAAACATGTCTGCATACGAAAACGAAATTAAGCAAGCGGTTCGAACGATAGAGAACTGGCCAGATGAAGGTGTGATGTTTCGCGATATCATGCCCTTGCTGCAAGACGCCCATATTTTTAGAAAACTAATCGATAGCTTTGTACACCGTTACCAAAAAGAAACTGTGGATGCGGTCGCTGCCATTGATGCCCGTGGCTTTATCCTTGGTGCGCCTTTAGCATATGAGTTGGGAGTACCGTTGGTGCCGGTGCGTAAAAAAGGAAAACTCCCTTACGAAACCGTGAGCCAAAGCTACAAACTCGAGTACGGCGAAGCAGAGATCGAGCTGCACACAGATGCTCTAAAAGCCGGCGATAACGTAGTGGTAATGGATGATTTAATCGCAACTGGGGGAACCATGCTAGCGGCCTGCGAGCTGATCAAGAAGCTGGATGCGAATGTATTGGAAGTAGCGGCTATCATTGATCTACCAGACCTAAAGGGCAGTGAGCGCCTGAGGGACGCTGGCTTTAATATCTACAGCATTTGCCAGTTTGATGGTCTGTGATATTGATAATTTGCTTACATTAGAAAATTAAAAAGGGGCTAGCGCCCCTTTTTTAGTATGCTTGATGTGGCAATACACATCAGCGTAAGAATGGGTTAATAAGAGCTCCCCAGAAACCAGTCAGTTTCAAGGGCGCATCCATAACCGCAAAGCAGATACAATCCATGTCGTTATGAGCACGAGGGCTGTGTTGAGTCTGCTCGTTTGCGAGAATGAAGTCACCACTATGGTAGCTGCCAGCCTCGTCACTGAAGGCTCCACTCATCACTAAAGTAAACTCGTTGCCCTTGTGTGTATGCTCAGGTAACTCTTTGCCCGCCTTAATTTTGTAAAACTTGGCAACGTACTGATTGTCGTCGCCAAAATTAAGATCATACTGTTGGATATTGCTGCTAAAGCCATACCAAGGCAAGTCGTCGAAATTCTTGGGTACGAAACGACGCAATGGCTTGGGAATATTTTTGTCTACACCCGTATCCTCAGCTGATGCTGACGACGAGCGACTGTCTCCCAAGCGGGCGATCGTTTTACTTAATAAATCTTCGCTAACGACAATGTTGTCGTCGGCTTTTGTCCACATTGTTTCTAGCAGCTCACCGCCCAGGCGCTCGTACGTTCGGACCTGATTGCGACAATGGGGACACTGCTGAATGTGGCAGGCCACCATAATGCCTAGGGCGTTGTCGAGCTGCCCTGCAGCGAACTGCATTAAAAGTTCAGCGTTAGGATGATAATTAGCCATGTTACCTGCTCTTTTGCTAGGGTATCTAACTTTTTCATCGCTAGGCGTAGCCTAGACTTGATGGTTCCTAGAGGTAGGTCCAATTCCCCAGCAATTTCGCTATGGGACTTACCTTCAAAATACACCTTAAAGACGATCTGTTTCTGCTCATCTGGTAAGGCTTGTAGTAGTGTACGGATAACCTTCCCATTCAGATCACGTTCGACCTCAGATTCTACATCCTCTGAGCCCTCTTGATCGTCTTCCCAGTCTGGCCACAAATCCTCGGAATGTATGACATCCAATTTATTCTTGCGCGCTAGGTCGATACGCTTATTCCGGATGATGGTATATAACCATGTACTGGCACTGGCCGCCTTTGGATTATAAAGGTGCGCTTTACGCCAAACAGTGAGCAAACACTCCTGCACCAATTCTTCGGCTTCACTGTCATTGGCACCGCAACGAAGTGCATAGGCCTTCAAGCGAGAAGATGACAATTCGAATAGCTCTGCAAAGGTGCGCTGGTCTTGATCTTCGGCCAATTTAACAATGAGTTCGCCCAGCTTATTGTTGGACTCACTTCGCGAGTAACTCAAGGAAATATCCTTTTTAAATGCTTTTTTTTAAAGTAAATCAATGGCGAGTTCTGGTAAAGCAAAACTTTGTCGCAGCAGTGATCTGAGTCAGTCCGTGGAGCGTAAAAGGCTCACAAAATGCATGGTATCAGATAAGGTTTTATCATCATATGCAGCACTATCCAATTATCATCATCGGAGCGGGTTTGGCGGGCGTGAATGCCGCTTATACTTTGCAGGCTCAAGGACATCGAGTTTTGTTAATCGATAAGGCGCGCGGCACTGGCGGGCGTGCGTCTAGTAAGCGCCTGCAATGTGACGATGAGCATTCGGTTGGCTTTGATATGGGGCTAAGTGCATTCGAAGCCAACAGTGCACAATGGCAAGCGCGTCTCGCAACATTACAAAAAAATGAACAAATTGATTTGTGGTTTCAACGAGACGATCACGATTTTTATTGCGGTCGCGGACGCAACTCGGTGGTCACGCGAGCCCTAACAGAGAATTGTGATTTTCTACTGTCTACTCGTGTGCTTTCTTTGGCATCAAGCGTAAATGGTGGCTGGCAGTTGTCGCTTGAAAACACGGAAGGGAAGAAAACGGACGTGAGTGCTTCTCACGTGATTATAACGGCTCCAGCACAACAGGCATCGGCCATATTGCCAAATGAGTTTGCCAAGATTAAATCTGCGCTAACGTCACTCAGTTGTCATCCAAGTTTTGTTACGCTGGTGGCGACCAATAAAAAAATATCGAGCAGTGATGCCATTATGAAGTTGGACGACAATGCTCTGCACAGTATTGCTTTCGAGCATTGCAAACCTCAACGGGATAGTGCTGGTCATAGTTTGTTAAAGCTGCAAGCAACTACCGAATTTTCCTTGACGCATCTTGACGATGATAAAGCCAAAGTAGGTGAAAAGTTGATTCAGGCGGCAGAGGCGGTTCTGGGTCCATTGCGTCCAATTGCTCAGCACACGCATCGATGGCTTTATAGCCAATATGCGGACGGTATCGGCCAAGAATTAATAGACAGGGACATTAGGCTATCATCAGGATATATTACTCTTAGACCAGATTTATTAATTGCATCTGATTACGCCTATAAAGCCTATACGGAGCAGCAACCTCAGGCATTGCGAGTGAGTGATGCCGAGTCGGCTTGTTTGAGTGGTATGGCCGCCGCAGAAGTGATACTAGAAAGTCATTTGGAGAGCGCTTGATGTCTAGTTTTAATGCCGTTTGGTTTCGACGAGACCTTCGTGTTCACGACAATCCGGCGCTATTCCATGCCATGAAAAACGGTCAGTGCATTGCGTTCTATTGCTTAGCGCAAAAACAATGGGACGAGCATCAAGTCTCTCTACGCCAGCGATCACTTATACGTCAGCAGTTAGAAGATTTAACGCAATCACTTGCGGCTTTGGGTGTGCCACTCATTGTCATTGATACCGCGGATTTTAAATCCATTCCTAAAACATTCGTGAGTGTTTTGCAGCAATACAATGTTGAGCAACTGTTTTGCAATGCTGAATACGAAGTTAATGAAGTGGCGCTGACTAAAAATGTGACAGAAGCTTTACAGCAACAGGATATAAAATGTCATGAATATCATGATCAGTGCTTAATACAACCAGGTGTTATTGTTAACAAACAAGATCAACCTTACAAAGTTTTCACCGCGTTTAAGAAGGCATATTTAGCGCAGTTGGATATTTACATGAGGGATTTATATCCGTTGCCAAAGAAACAGCAAGCACCCAAAGTAAAAACCGATATCAGTGCTTTGCAATCTATTGCTCAGGTGGATATTGACCCTTGGCAAGGTAGTGAACAGGTTGCGCTGGATGCATTGGATGAATTTTGTAAAGATCGAATCAAAGCCTACAAACGTGATCGTGATATTCCATCGCTGGATGGCACTAGTACGCTAAGCCCTTATTTAGCCATCGGTAGTTTGAGCGTTCGTCAGTGTTGGCAGATGTCGCAGCAAGTGAGCCCTTCGGGAAGCAAGCCTGAGGGTATAGCGACCTGGCAATCTGAATTGATTTGGAGAGATTTTTATCGTCACCTCATTTATTTCTTTCCTCATGTTTGTCAATACAAAGCCTTTAAGCAAGAAACCGATCATTTGCCATGGAAAAAAGATCAAGCCTTGTTCCAAGCGTGGTGTGATGGTCGTACTGGCTATCCGCTGGTTGATGCAGCCATGCGCCAATTAAATCAAACTGGATGGATGCATAATCGTTTGCGCATGGTCGCCGCTATGTTTTTAAGCAAGCATTTATTTATTGATTGGCGCTTAGGTGAGGCCTATTTCATGCAACAGCTGATCGATGGCGATCTCGCCAGTAACAATGGCGGTTGGCAGTGGAGTGCGTCTACTGGTGTGGATGCTGTTCCATACTTTCGTATTTTTAATCCAATTCGCCAAAGTGAACGTTTTGATAGTAAAGGTACATTTTTGAGGCAGTACGTGCCCGAGCTGGCTAGCTTAGATGATAAGCGAATACATAACCCAGATCCCATTACGGTTAAGAAGCTGGGCTATCCAGCCCCGATTGTGGATCATAAACAAGCAGTGGTACAAACTAAGCAGTGGTTTAAAGAGTTGGATGCCTCAAATAAAGAATTTTATTCTCAGGAGTCTTTAATATGAGCATTAGCAGAAGCGCTGGCTCGTTGTGGCGAACGATCAAGTTATGGGTGGACGCTGAACAGCAAGACGCCCCCTTAAAAGACGGCGCCGAAAGCCGTGAAATGAACTGGCTGCGGGTCATGCCATTCATCTTTATTCATTTAGCCTGTATCGCCGTAATTTGGGTGGGCATCAGTCCCGTCGCCGTTGCCGTATGCTTACTAATGTATTGGGTAAGAATGTTTGCCATTACCGCGTTTTATCATCGCTATTTTTCCCACCGCAGTTTTAAAACTAATCGCTTTTGGCAATTTTGCTTCGCGATTCTTGGTAATAGCGCATCTCAGCGCGGACCTCTTTGGTGGGCAGCCCATCACCGCAAACATCATAAGCATAGTGACGAAGACGAAGATTTGCACAGCCCAGTGAAACACGGTTTTTGGTGGAGCCACGTGGGATGGTTTACTTGTGATGCGGCCTTTAAAACTGACTATTCAGTGGTAAAAGATTGGGCAAAATTTCCAGAGCTTAAATTCCTAAACCGCTACGATAGTCTCGTCCCTGTTTTAATGGCGGTATGCATGTTTGCTTTGGGTGTAGTATTGAATGCCTTATGGCCCAATCTAGGTACTAGTGGTTGGCAGATGCTGATCTGGGGGTACTTCATTTCTACGGTGCTTTTATTTCACGGCACTTTTACGATTAATTCTTTGTGTCATCAATGGGGCAAACGCCGTTTTGAAACCCGCGATGATAGTCGAAATAATTTTTGGTTAGCCCTAATTACCTTGGGCGAAGGTTGGCACAACAACCACCATCGATTTGCTACGTCTGCTCGCCAAGGGTTTTACTGGTGGGAGATTGATATTTCTTATTATATTTTGAAGGCCATGAGTAAGCTGGGCATTATTTATGATCTAACTCCCGTGCCTGAGAAAATCTTGCGCGAAGGTCGTGAGAAGGGGAAGTGATATGCAGCAAACCGATTTAGCTCAGCATCCTCTTGATCGATTCGAGCAGCTTTACCACTCTTTGAATAAAGACAGCATAGAGTTGGTAAAAGATGTTTATGCCGATGATATTGTGTTTATTGATCCGTTTCATCGAATCGAAGGCATGTCGCAGTATCTAAAGTACTGTGCCGATATGTACGAAAATGTAACCCGTTGTGAATTCCAGTTTCATGATCGCTATGTAAAAGATGGCGCAGCCGTGATCACGTGGACGATGACCTTCGTCCATCCCAAGCTCAATAAAGGTGAGCCAGTCACCGTTGATGGTGCTTCGAAATTAAAGTTTCACGATAAAATTTACTCTCACAAAGATTATTTTGATGGCGGTGCTTTGCTTTATGAGCACGTGCCCGTTTTAGGTTGGGCGATTGGCGCATTGAAAAAGCGTTTTGGTTAATTTTTAGGGATAGTTAATAGATGCAAAATAATAATGAACAACAAAGAATCGCTATTGTTGGTTCTGGTATTTCTGGTCTCACATGTGGATATCTTTTATCGCAGAAACACGAGATCACATTATTCGAAGCCAATGATTACCTTGGCGGCCACACACATACCTACGATGTTGAATCCAATGGTAAAACCTATCCAGTGAATACCGGCTTTATCGTATTTAACGACTGGACCTATCCTAACTTTATCAAGTTAATGGACAAGTTGGGTGTGGAGAGCGAAGAGTCGGACATGAGTTTCAGTGTGCGCGATGAAAACTCAGGTTTAGAATACAACGGCACCAGCTTGAATAGCTTATTTGCCCAGCGTATTAATATAATTCGACCACGCTTCTTGCGCATGGTGCGGGACATTCTGCGCTTTAACAAAGAAACCGTATCCGCATTGAGTCAGCAAAAGATAGACGAGGGTCAGACACTTGGTGAATTTGTGGAAGAGCAAGGTTACGGCAAAGAATTTGTGCATCACTACATTGTCCCCATGGGCAGCGCCATTTGGTCCGCATCTGTGGATGTGATGATGGACTTTCCATTAAAGTTCTTCCTTCAATTCTTTAATAACCATGGCATGCTCAGTGTCGATGATCGACCAACCTGGCGAGTGCTGACCGGTGGCTCTCGTTCTTACATTGATCCTATTACCGCGCCGTTTAAAGAACGTATTCATTTAAATACGCCAGTGACCTCTGTGAAGCGCCATGATACTGGTGTGACAATCACGACTAATCAAGGCACTCACGAGTTTGATCAAGTAATATTCGCCTGTCATAGCGATCAAGCATTGTCCATGTTAAGTGACGCCAGTATGGATGAAGAGCATATTCTGGGCACCATTCCTTATCAAATGAACGACGTGGTATTACACACAGATGAGCGCTTGATGCCCAAGCGAAAATTGGCATGGGCGGCATGGAACTATCATATTCCGCAACGTAAAAGCGAATATGCCATGGTCACCTATAATATGAATATCTTGCAAAATTATCAGGACGCGGACGAAACCTTTTTGGTTACCTTAAATCGCAATCAAGAGATTGACCCTGATAAGATTATTGCTAAGTTCCGTTATGCACACCCCGTCTTCACACTGGATGGTGTCGCGTCGCAAAAACGCCATAGCGACATCAGTGGCAAAAATCGCACGCATTTTTGCGGAGCCTATTGGTTAAATGGTTTCCACGAAGACGGAGTGAATAGCGCACTGATGGTGTGTAAGGACTTTGGCATTGGAATCGATTGATATGAGCATTAAGAATTCATGTATTTACCAAGGAGAAGTACGCCATCGCCGCTTTTTACCCAAGCGTCATGAGCTGAACTACTCTTTGTACATGATGTTCATTGATCTTGATGAATGGTCTGAGATCTTTCGTGGAAAATGGTACGCCTCCCTTGAGCGTTTTAATTTGTTGAGCCTAAGACGCGATGATTACTTTCAAGGTAATCAGTCAGATTTGAAACAGTCGATTATTGACCATGTGGAAAAGGATTTTGCTGAGCGTGGTTTACAATATCAAAACATTACGCGAGTGATGTTGCTCACTCATGGGAGACACTTCAATATCATTTTTAATCCCGTAAGTTTTTATTATTGCTATGATGAATTCGATCAACTGGTTGCAATCGTATCGCAAATAACCAATACGCCCTGGGGTGAGCGCCATAGTTATGTCTTGCCGAAAGGGCAAAGCGACGCGGCCATGAAAGTGGAGCTGAAAGGCGATAATAAGCATATTTTCCATTTTGCAAAACAGTTTCATGTATCGCCATTTAACCCAATGAATATGGATTATCGCTGGGTGTTTTCTGAACCTGGCGAGAAACTGCATGTGCATATGGATAACTTTATGCAGGATGCAGACAATGAAAAGCATTTTGATGCTACCTTAACCATGGAAAAGCGCAGTTGGCAGGCGTTACCTAAGAGCTTGATCCAAACCCCTTTAATAACCGTAAAGGTGATGTGGGGTATTTACTGGCACGCCTTGAGATTGTGGATGAAGGTGCCTTTTTACGATCACCCAAAAACCAAAACGGCTACCCCTCAAGGGGCCGACAATAAAACAAGATAGGAGTCTCCGGTATGGCCACGTCAGTAGCGGAACTGGATATTAAAAAAAGTCGATTGAGTTTTTTGCGTAAATTGGCGCGTAAGCTAATTCACGGGCAGTTACAAAAACTGCATACAGGATGCTTGGTGATAAAAGAGGGCGATGACGCCTTTGTCTTTGGTGAAAATCTAACTGCAGATCATGATCTTTATGCAGAACTGCATATCCAAGATGCTAGCGCCTATGTTGATATCCTTACTGGTGGCAGTATCGGTGCCGCGGAGGCGTATATGACAGGTGATTGGACCACTCCCGATTTGACCAAAGCCGTGCGCGTGATGGCTAGAAATATCGATCTGATGAATGCCATGGAAGGGGGCATTGCCTCGCTGATCTCTGGCCCTTTCTTAAAGTTCTTCCACCGCTTAAATCAGAACAATGAAAAAGGCAGTCGCCGTAACATCGCAGCCCATTACGATCTGGGTAACGAATTATTTGAGTTATTTTTAGATCCGACCATGATGTACTCCAGTGGTATTTTCCCCACCGCTGACGCGACGATGGAAGAGGCCTCCCTGAATAAACTCAAAACGATTTGTGAGCGATTGCATTTAACCGCTGACGATCATGTGGTGGAAATCGGCACAGGATGGGGTGGGTTTGCAGTTTATGCCGCGAAAAATTATGGCTGTAAAGTCACGACGACCACTATTAGCGAAGAGCAATATAATCTTGCCAAAGAGCGTATTAAAGAACACGGGTTGGAAGGTCAAATTACATTACTCAAAGAAGATTATCGCAAGTTAGAGGGAACTTACGACAAGCTGGTTTCTATTGAAATGATTGAAGCGGTTGGCCATCAGTTCTTTGATACTTACTTTGAGAAATGTGCGTCGCTACTCAAGCCCGATGGCCTAATGTTGATCCAAGCTATTACCATTGAAGATCAGCGCTATGATCGTGCTCTCAAAAATGTGGACTTTATTCAGCGCTATATTTTCCCTGGTAGCTGTATTCCTAGTATTCAAGCAATGCTTACCTCAACCAAGAAGCATACGGATTTAAATTTGGTAGAGCTGCATGATTTTGGCGCTCATTACAGTCATACCTTGAAACTCTGGCAAGACGCTTTCAATGCCCATGATGAAGAAATTTCTAAACTTGGCTATAGCGAAGACTTTAAGCGCATGTGGCGTTTTTATTTAAGCTACTGTGAAGGTGGTTTTGCTGAGCGAGCTATTGGCGTTAGTCATCTGGTTTGGGCTAAGCCTGAGTATAAGCACAATCCAGTTTGATATGATAAGTATTCCTTTCCCTGTGTAATATACAATTAGGGAAAGGGATTTAATCCTCTTTCCCTTTTCTTATAAACTGAACCTTTGTTCATTCCTACTACTTATAATTAAACGTTTTTGGCGCAATTGGTTTGTTTTCAAGTGTACTAAATCTTGTTACTGTCCAAAGCATAATAATAAAAAAACTTGCCGCTGGTATTGATATCAATACCCAATTAAAAATAAGAGCAAGATAAAAATGGCACTGGAACCTTGAAGTAAAAAGGAACCAGGTGTGAAAAAAATAATAAAATGGGTGTTAAGCTTTTCGTTGCTATCAAACTTTTGCTGGGCAGAGTTGGTGCCTCTGTCGGATGAGCAAATGCATGAGCAACACGGGCAGGCATTAATCACCATTGATCAATACAATGAAAACGGACTCAATTTCGTCCGTGTTAATACAGGCTTTGATGTCAAAGTGCAGCTGAATGCCGACAAAGTGGTATTTGGTGAGTACCCTCGCGCTGGTGAAACTCAAAGTGCTGATATCGATTTTGATAATTTCGCCCTAGGCCACATAGAGAACGGCGAAATTATTCCGTTCGAACTCAATGAACCTTTCTTTGAGTACGCTTATGATCCCAGCTCTGGTAGTAACGACCTGGTAGGTTTACGCGTGGGTTTTGGTGACTCCCGCGGAAAGATGAGCTTTGATATTAATAGCCTCACGGGCAATATTGATGTGTTGCTGCAAGGGGCATACGATGCCGATACATGGATTGGCACTTTCACCGTGGAAGCGACGAGTCGCGCTAATCTCGTGAATGCGAATGGCGATATCGACCCTATTCGCGCCACACAAGTCGGGGTGCCCAACGGAAGCACGTTTGATGCAGTGGCCTTTGGTTTTATCCCTATCAGTCTCAATGTGAATAACTGTACCGTTAGCGGTTTTGGCGTAAACGACAATGTGTGCTTTCCGCTATCAAATTATAAAACCCTGGATATTGGTGAGAAAGTATCTGATACCCAATTCGATCCGGCACCAGGATTATTCTTGTCGTTTCAAAGTCGCGATATGGTTTGGGGGACCGGTGATCCTGGCGACCCTGCTACGCAAACCTACCAAGGTGCATTTTTTAATATTCCCAATGGTAGTCTGACGTTAACCCCTGAACAGGCACTGAACGGCATTCCCAGAGCCCAGACAGAGTTCATTAATCGTGGCGTTGGTCGCTTTACCACACCTTAAATTTCCCACACCCTTTACTTTTTATGGTTATTAAAAAATCCCTCGGCGAACCGAGGGCAAGGGCACTGGACCTTACGGTCTAGGGTGGTTATTAAAGTGTCTTATTGACAGATTGTCAAACAATCCATCAATTTATGGCGAGTATCGCCTATCTATAGCTGATCTAAACTGTGGTGAGAGGCGTAAGTGATGAGTAAAGGAGGAAGTTATGCAACAGATATGGGTTATCGGTGCATCAAGCGGTATTGGTTTATCGGTGGCACAAGCGTATGCAGATCAGGGTCATAATGTACTTGTTAGCGCACGTAATGAGCAAAAGCTGAATGATATTTGTGACAAAAATGATCATTTGCATGCTGTACCCTTGGATGCGACAGATGCTGCCAGTATTCAGCAAGCTCAGCAGAAAGTTAAAACAATCACTGGCCATCTCGACAAAGTGATTATTAACGCGGGGACGGCAGAATACGTGGATCTGTTGCCCGTGGATGTGGATCTTGTTCGCCGTGTATTTGAGATTAATTTCTTTGGCGCGATCAACATGATCAATGCCTCTCTACCTTTTCTTTATGACGCTGTGACTGGGGGGCAAAAACCTCAGCTTGTGATTGTTTCCAGTAGTGTGAGCTATCAAGCTCTGACTAGAGCACATGCTTATGGTGCAAGTAAGGCTGCCATTCGTTACTTTACAGAATGCTTGAAAGCCGATGTGCAGCATCAAGGTATTGATGTGCGCGTTGTCAGCCCAGGTTTTGTGAAGACGCCGCTTACTGATAAAAATGACTTCGAAATGCCGTTTGTTATTACCAGTGAGGATGCAGCTAAACGCATTGTTAAAGGGTTGGATGGATCCCGTTTCGATATTCATTTTCCTAAACGTTTTACCTTATTGCTAAAGCTTTTCTCATTCTTACCTCACCGCTTAAAGTTTTGGCTGCTCGGTAAGATGTCGCGCTTCGAACCTCAAGGTGAAAACTCATGAACAAGCAGCACATACTTTTAAATGCCGTCTTGTTTCAGTTCGCTTGGTTTAGCGCGGCATTGGTTTCATGGTTATTGTCTTCGTTGTTTGTCATTGCTGGCTTGATTCAATTATCAGTCGTATATAGATCAGGCGTGGCCAAGCAAGCTCTGCTTGTAACGGGAGCGATTCTGTTGGGGATCGCTATGGATTCAAGTTTCCATCATCTTGGTATCTATACCTTTTTAAATAACCCAGCTCACGTTTTAGGTTTTCCGTTTTGGTTGCTTTGTATGTGGTTTGCCTTTGCAACCAGCCTTTGCTTATCTCTGGCTTGGCTATTTGCAAAGCCTGTGATTTTTATTGTAGCTGCTGCGATTATGGGGCCAGTTTCATATTTGGCGGGTAGAGAATTAGATTTACTTATGTTTGTCAATTCAGATATTCCTTGGATGATTGCTGCTTGGGGATCGTGGGCCGCTTTAACGCAAGGGTTTGCTCATTTAATTGGGCAATCGTCAGAATCGGATTCGATACAAGATTCGGTATAGCAGTCGAATCAAAAAGGATATAAACATGTTAAGAGTTATACATTTCGCGTGCCTGCCCGTGTTTCTTTTATCGTTGGTTAGTTTCTCAGGGATTGCCGAAGAGAATAAAGAAGAGCGTTTTACGGGTAAGGCTTATGATCAACAGAGCGGTGATTTAATCTACACTGAGCAGCATTCTATTAAGGTCGATGAGAGCGGCGCTCCAGTGTCGGGTAACGTGGTGTATACCCAAGCCAACGGAGAAGAGCTTGCAGTTAAACAGCTTAATTATGGCAAAATTCCATATTCACCTAGTTTTCAGTTCGATGATCAGCGCCTAGCCAAAAGTCTTGAAGTGCAGGTTGAAGTTGATCGCTTATTAATTCGTAGTGCCGAAGGGGAAGAATCCGTTAAATTGCCGCGAGATAAGCCGGCTGTTGTGGATGCTGGGTTTAACTATTTTATGCAGCAGAGCTTGCCCGAGCTAAAGCAAGGTAAAACCCTTTCTTTGGCTTTTCTTGCAGTGGGTCGTGCCGAGTTTTATGGATTTGAAGTAAGCCCTGAAAAGATAAACGACAAGACGATACGTATTAAACTCGCGCCCAGTGCCTGGGTGTTATCCGTTTTAGTAGACCCGACATACTTAACCTATGATGTAAAAACAAGTCGATTGATTCGCTATGAAGGACTGGGCAATATTGAGCGAGTAAGAAGTGGCAAAGGACTCGACGAGAATTATGTCGTGCGTATTGAGTATGAATATCCAGAATAGGTCGATTTCATGATTACTTTAAGAATCATTGGTGTTTTGTATTTATTATCAGGTTTGTGGTGCGTGGCAAACCCAGACGTGAGCAGTCAGTTCTTAGGTATGACTTTAAGCCAGCAAGGCTTGGCAGAATTCATTGCGGTTTATGGCGGGCTGCAGGTTGGTATTGCTGTGGCCATGCTGGGTAGCACGTTCAATGCACAATTCGTCCCTGGTGCATTGTATTTTGCACTTTTGGTTTCTGCAGGATTGTTTGTCTTTCGCCTCATCGGCATCGTATTGCACGGCGCTTACGAAGGTTTGCTGATGATGGCCGTGTTGGAAGGTGTGTTTGTGGTGGCGCTATTGAAAAGCTATCTAAAGCGACGGGATGTGTCGCTCTAGATATTCACATGGATCAAGTTTATTTGCTTTGATTGCCATTGTGGTTTGAATAGGCTTCGGGCTTGTCCCATTGGGTGCTTTGGCGGTCAATCTTACCGACATCCAAGAACGGTGAGGCATCAATATGGTCAGCATCCATCATTGATGCCACTCGCTGCAGCGCAGAGATGATCATGGTTTGTTCCCATTCTTGCAAATCAGAAAACTGGCGGGCAAATTGATCTTGTAAGGGCATGGGGGCGTCTTTGAGCATTTCGTATGCGTCATCAGTGAGGTATGCGTGTACCTTGCGTTTATCCGTTTTGCTTCGTTCACGAAAGATTAGCTGTCGCTTTTCTAGGCGATCCATGATGGACGTGACCGTAGCTTGGCTTAAGCTCATTTGTTGTGCAATCTCGCCAATGGTTACTTGGCCTTTGTCGCGTATGGTTTGTAATAGCAAGATTTGCGGAGCCGTAAGCCCTGTGGTTTTAGCTAAATGCTTACTGTGCAGGTCAGTGGCTCGAATCACGCGGCGCAGTGCCACTAAGACTTCATCAATGCGGTCCAAAGTAATGTCCTGGGGATTTAAAGACGAAGCGTTATTGTATCCTGCTTTTAATGTGTCGACTATCTCACTCATGTGGCGGCTAAACATCTATTATTGATACGACATAGAGGAGCAGAGCTCCTGAATTAGTTAGACTTCTAAGCAATTGATCCACTCCTGAAACACTTGGTTACTGGAATTGGTCAGATGTTTAGTGTACGATATTTAGTGTACTAAGCAATCATTAATTGTTTATTCAAGGTATATGCGCCTTTTTAAGTGCTTTATACAGTATTAGGCGCCTTAACTTAACGCATTCATCTTGCATAAATAATTAGAACTGAAACTATTAGTGTTGATAAAAAGATGAGCGAAATTACTTTACGCGTACCCACAGCCGAAGACGGTATGGATTTACATCAGCTTGTAAATGACTGCCCGCCTCTCGATCCCAACTCCTCCTATTGTAATCTTTTGCACTGTAGCCACTTCGCTGACACTGCTGTCGCAGCGGAAAAAGATGGCCAACTTGTTGGTTTTATCTCTGGATATTTAATCCCTAACCGTCCTGATACGCTGTTTGTGTGGCAGGTGGCCGTTTCCGAAGCGGGTCGTGGACAGGGTCTTGCAGGGCGCATGCTGCAGGATATCTTGAAGCGTCAACCGCAAGTGAAGTATATAGAAACAACCATCACCAAAGATAATGAAGCCAGTTGGGGTTTATTCAAAAGCCAAGCGCGTAAGCTAGACGCTAATCTTGAGAGTGAAGTATTCTTTGATAAAGAGAAGCACTTTAAGGGTCATCACGATAGCGAACACTTGGTGAAAATTGGACCATTCAATACACCCGAGTAATCATATAGCATCTGTTTTTAAATACTTAATTACTGCATAAAAGGTTTATTATGATCGTACGTCAATTACAGGATTGCCAAAAATCGGATCGTTTCATTAAAGACCCGAAAGGTAACTGGGACAGCACCCGCATGTTGCTGAAGAACGATAATATGGGTTTCTCTTTCCATATTACAACGATTTACGCTGGCGCTGATTTCATGCTTCATTATCAGAATCACCTCGAATCTGTGTACTGCATCAGTGGTGAAGGTGAAGTTGAAACCTTAGATGATGGGAAAAAGTATGCAATCACTCCAGGAACGATTTACATCCTAGATAAAAACGACAAGCATATGTTGCGTGCGACGAAAGATATGCAAATGGCATGTGTTTTTAATCCGCCTCTAAATGGCAAGGAAGTACACAACGAAGAAGGTGCCTATGAATTGGATGCCGAAGAAGTATCGGATTAATTCTTATTAATATTCTTTAACCTAAACTTGGTCAATGGAGAGTGAGTGGTGGTCGTCGTATTGATGACGGCCTAAGCGGAGATAACATGTCTTATTTAGAGCATAGCGTAGAAAAAATCGGTGGCACGTCCATGAGCGACTACGCCAGCGTGCGCGATAACATCATCAAGCAACCTGATAATGCGAGCGGCGACTTATACCAGCGTATATTTGTGGTCTCCGCTTATGGTGGCATTACAGATAAGTTACTTGAGCATAAGAAAAGCGGGCAGCCTGGTATTTACGCTTTATTTTCTGATGCGATTGAAGAAGATTCTTGGGTTGAAGCGTTCGAAAATCTAGAAAAGCAGTTATTAGATATTAACCACGAACTGTATGGCGACACCGACTTGCTCGAGAAAGCCAATGCCTTTTTGTATGAGCGATTAAAAAGCGCAAAAGATTGCTTGTTAGATCTGCAGTCTTTGTGTAAACACGGCCACTTCTCCCTAGATGAACACTTAGATACTGTGCGTGAAATGTTGGCCAGTATTGGTGAAGCCCACAGTGCCTACAATACAGCGACACTGCTAAAACGCGATGGTGTTAATGCACGCTTTGTGGACTTAACCGCTTGGCAAAGCACAGAACATGTAAGTTTGGATGAGCGTATTAAAGAAGCATTCTCTGATATAGATCTATCAAAAGAACTGCCGATCACCACGGGTTATGCTCACAGTGAAGACGGTTTGATGCGGACATTCGACCGTGGCTATAGTGAGATGACGTTTAGCCGTATCGCGGTTCTAACTAATGCCCGCGAAGCAGTTATTCATAAAGAATTTCACTTAAGTAGTGCAGACCCTCGTTTAGTAGGCGAAGAAAATGCTGTGCCGATTGGCCGCACGAATTATGATGTTGCTGATCAGCTGGCAAATTTAGGTATGGAAGCGATCCACCCGAAAGCGGCCAAAGGTATGCGTCAACAAGCTATTCCTCTTCGTGTGAAAAACACGTTTGAGCCAGACCACGCGGGTACGTTAATTGACACGGATTATGTTAGTGATAAGCCTTGTGTAGAAATCATTGCTGGTTGTAAAGGTGTTTATGCGATTGAGCTGTTTGACCAAGACATGGCTGGCAATCTTGGCACCTATGACGAAAAATACTTGGCGGTATTGAAGCGTTTCAAAGTGAATATCATTTCTAAGGACGTGAATGCTAATACCATTACCCATTATGTATCCACGAACTTGAAAACTGTAAAGCGTATCTGCCAAGCCTTAGCAGAGATTTCAACGGATGCGGAAGTAAGTCAGCGCAAAGTGGCTATCGTTTCGGCCATTGGTAGTGATATGCATGTGCCAGGTATTTTAGCAAAAACCGTACGAGCTTTAGCCGATAGCAATATTAGTGTGCTAGCATTACACCAATCAATGCGACAGGTTGATATGCAGTTCATTGTCAGTGATCAAGATTATGATCAAGCGATTAAGAGTTTGCACGCCTGTCTGGTGGAAGTCCATGACCATGGAGATGCTATATGCGTCGCATCGTAGCGGTGATATTACTCTCAACATTTTGGGCCCATTCTTGGGCCCAAACTGATTCTGAGCAAGAAAAATCCTTTTCTAAAAAAGAAGAAGAGCGGGTCAACAACCTGCAGCAACCCTTGTATACGCCTTTTGTTGAGCGCTATGTGCTGGATGAATTAAAAGCCTTGCGTACCGAGATGAACAATCAGCGGGTGGATTTACAAAAGCAAATTCTAGACCGTGAGCATCAGAGTGTGGATCGGGCGGTGCGCTATGCGACTGATACGGTGACGTATTTCTTCTATTTGATCGCCGCAGCTACTTCCATCTTGGTTGTTGTCGGGTGGACATCGATCCGCGATATCAAAGATCGTGTTCATAGTTTGGCTGATGAAGAAATTAATCGCTTGATCAAAGAATATGAAAAACGATTGCGCGGTGTAGAGAAGCAGCTTAAGCAGAAGACGCTGGATATCCAAGAGAACCGTGAAGAAATCGAACTCACTCAGGAAATTCAAAATCTATGGTTAAAGGCCGCGCAAGAAACCAATGTGCATCAGAAGGTTGCGGTTTACGATCAGATTTTGCAAATGAAACCGAATGATGGCGAAGCATTAACTTATAAAGCGGACGCCGTGCTTGAGATTCCTGAGCCACAATGGGCAATTAATCTATGTCATCAAGCACTGAAAATTGATCCTGAGAATATACATGCTTTGTATCAGTTGGCCTGTGCCCACGCGGCCATGGATCAGTTTAATGAAGCGGTAACATATTTGTCGCGTGTCTTAGAGAGTTCAGAAAGCTACCGTGACGCGATTATGTCCGATGAAGCACTCTTGCCATTGCAGGGTTTTGAGCCATTTGATTCACTAATGAATCCAATCTCAGAAGAACAGGTATAGCTTAAATTTGCATAAGAGCTTAGTCGCTGTTTACCAGCGAATAGGCTCTCCGGCCCAATCTAGATAACTTAACTCCCCATCAATATGCAACGACTCCATAATTTCTAGGAGTCGTTTTGCCACAAATTCTGGCTCGAATAATTTACTCTCGGCCACATTAGCTTGAAAAGGCTTGCTCAGAGGGGTGTCTGTTGTTCCTGGATGGAACGCCATGAGCTTTATCTTTTTGGCTCGTCGGCTGTATTCAATAGCAGCGGTTTTTAACAGCATATTGAGCGCCGCCTTACTGGCGCGATAACTATACCAACCACCCAGCTTGTTATCTTCAATGCTACCCACGCGAGCACTAAAAACGGCGATTTTACATTCCTGTTTGCTCAGCCAAGGGAGAAGCGCTCTCAGCCACAGCAAAGGCACTAAAGCGTTGCTGTTAATAATTTGATGGAAGCTTGATTCCTGCAAATCTTGCAGTCGTTTTTCCACAACCAAGCCATCACCATGCAATTGGCCGTTGCAGATTACAACGCGACTTATAGGTTCGGTGATGGTTTCTTGCAAAGACTCTACTAACTGCTCTATATGACTTTCCCCATAGTGGCATATCCACCAATGTAAATTCTGATCATGGGGAACTTGTGCCGGTTGAGGATGCTGACTAATGCCATGAACAACCTCGCCTGATGACAGTAACTGTCGAGTAATGGATTGAGCGATTTCACTGCTCGCTCCAATAATCAGATTAGTCATACTTATTGACCTGACGACAATTTGAATGGCATTGCCTATTGAATAATAGCCCAGTAATTCGGTGGCGGTACTTGGCAAAGAGCCAGTAAGCAGGTTCTAACAGTCGCCGACTCCAATTCCAGCGCAATGGAAGCATCCAGTTGCCTTTTCCCACCGACTCCCAAACCACGTAGGTTGCCGCCAGTCCGGTGTGCCAAATACCTTGACCGTCTAACGCGTGGAGCCGTGCATCCAGTTCAGCGATGTCTAAGTCCGGATAGCGCTGTGCAAAATCAGGCTGGTGGATGTCCTCAAATATCACGCGGTGTTGTGTGTCCCAGCGTCGCAAGTGTCGTACTTCGTATAGACACAAGGGGCAATTACCATCATAAAACAGCGTTACATTGGACATAATTATTTCTCCAGCTTAACGTCACTTTGATCAAATAATGGCTAGCATTACGGCATGCATGACTAACACAACTAGGGTAATTCGCGCACGCAGCATTAGATAATAATCGGCGACAGTGCCCAAGCCGCTCCAACGTAACTCAAGCCCAGCCAAGGCCAAGAGTGCCAAGCCATTGATCGCGAGACTCATCATGGGTGGTGCCAGCATATAAACAAACCATGCCACTAGAGTAAGAACGTTAGTGCTTATGAGAATAAAGGGTCTACGCTTTCTTTCTGCATGCAGTAGAGAATGTCCCCAAACACTGCCTGCCATAAAGCTCACGATGACAAGTCCGTAAGTGATGAACCAGCTTCCGCCATCTAGACCCCACAACTTCGTTTGACTGTATTCGAGGACCAGAGCGACAGCAAAGGGTATGGCACCTGCGTAAGTTAGTAGGCTGGTGAGACGTTCAATTTTCATAAATCCCCCTCGGTTTCTCTGGGATTACGGAAAAAAGACCGAATAAGATCACTAAAAGTCTTGAATCAAGCAATGGGTTTTAATCCAAAGGCTGTTATGCTTCGTAAACAAATGGTAATAAAATACAAGAAAACAGGAGTCAAAGGTGACGAATGTAATGCCTATTAGCTATGCCACAATTCGTATCACCAATTTGCGTTTGCGCACCTACATTGGGTTCAACCCGGAAGAGCAAGAAAAACAGCAGGATGTCGTGATCAACGTAGAAATTCAATATCCCGCTGACAAAGCGACGCAAACGGATCAGGTTGAAAATGCCCTGAATTATAAAAGCATTAATAAAAGTATTATTAAACATGTGGAGCAAGGTCGTTTCTTGTTATTAGAGAAATTGGTCTCAGATGTATTGGCTATTTGTTGCGATCATCCTTGGGTTCGCTACGCACAAGTGACTATCGACAAGCCTCACGCTTTACGTTTTGCTGATAGCGTGTCTCTAACGTTAGAGAAACACCAGAATTTTGAAGAGTAAAATATCATGACAGAGTTAAGTGCAGAGGCCGTTATGGTCCGAGATATGTTAGTGGAGAAGGGTTTAGAAACTCCGCTCAACGACAATGGTCTGTCTTCTGAAGTTAAGCGAGAACGTATCGAAGGTTATTTTACGGAGATATTGGGAACGCTTGGCTTAGATCTTGATGACGATAGTTTAAATGAAACACCGCATCGAATGGCTAAGCTCTATGTGAATGAGATTTTCTCTGGGCTTGATTATTCAAATTTTCCTCGCATTAGTGTGATTGAAAATAAAATGTCTGTAGACGAGATGGTCAAAATCTCGGAGATTCAAGTGAGTAGTACTTGCGAACATCACTTAATCACGATTGACGGCAAAGCAAAAGTGGCATACATCCCCAACAAAAAAATTATCGGTCTATCAAAAATCAACAGACTGGTTCGTTTCTTTGCTCAAAGGCCACAGGTACAAGAGCGCCTTACACAGCAAATTTTAGTTGCATTACAGGCGTTATTGGAAACCGATAATGTTGCCGTATCTATTGATGCGACGCATTACTGCGTCAAAGCTAGAGGGGTGATGGATGTGAATAGTGAAACCTCGACGACAGCTTTGGGTGGAATATTCAAGACTAATATTCACACTCGTGCTGAGTTCCTTAACTAATTAGACGCATGTTGCTATGCACTCTATATCTGAGCTGCTAGTCTAAAAAGAGTGGAGATAAATTATGAAAATCACCCTCTTTGCTTGGCTAGTAGCTCTTTTCTATTGCTTTCCTATTACGCTTCGTGCTGAACCAGTACAGCCAATCCCCATTTTTGAATATCACACATTTCCGCCCATGATTGTGAGTGAGTCGCGAGAGTCTGGTCTAACTTTTGGTTTTGCTCGACTCCTTAATCGGAGTTCAAAGCAATTTAATTTTCAAGTCGAATTGCAAAGTTTACCCGCGACTTTATCAAGGCTAAAAAATGGTGAGCCAGCAGTGGTGTTATTTGTGTCCCCTATTTGGTTTGACGATATTCAGCGAGAAAAATACCTATGGACTGAGCCTGTTTACCAATTAAGAGATGAGGTTGTAAGTAGAAAAGAAGTGGCGTTTGAGTATCAAGGGCCTGAAAGCTTGCTGGGGCTGACTGTGGCAGGAATTGAAGGGTATACCTATTCGGATTTAGAACCCTTGGTTCAGCAAGGAAGGGCAAAACGAATTAACTTTGCCAATGACAAAGAAGTACTTAAGGCTTTAATGAGGAACAAGGAAATTGATATCGCTATTGTGAATTCAGGTCCGTTGTCTTTTTATCGTAATACCATGACGTTAAATGAACGCTTGCATATCAGTGAACTGCCTCAAGGTGAGTACCCTGTGAGAATTCTTGTCTCCAAAGCTCTTCCAAGTGTTTTTAGCTACATTCAAAATACAGTGGAAAACCTGCCCAATAATAAAATGTGGCAAGATATGCGTGCACTTTATTTACAAAGATAATATGTCTATACATAGCCTTCATTCTTCTGACATTGATATAACAGGCTTTGCTGGTATTCGGGAGCGTGTGCTCGTCATGAGCCCGCAACGTTTCCCTCGTCGTCCTGATCATGTTTGGTCTGGGATTGGTAGTCTGCAGTACATGGCTCATGCGTACTTCACTGCTAAAGGTCAGACCGGCATGCACTTCCATGAGCATGTGGATATTGTGTCCATTATTACGCGCGGTGAAATCGAACACAGAGGCAGTTTAGGTGATGGTTCCCGTATTGCAGCGCATCAAGTGCTTGTGCAGTGTGCTGGACAAGAGGGTTTTCGTCATAACGAAATGAACGTGAATGATGAAATCACTGGCATGGTGCAGCTGTGGCTAACTCCTAGCTTAGTAACAAGCAAACAACAATCCCACCAGATTTTTAATATTGAAACGCAAAACACTCATGTTTATGGTTTAGGTAGTTGTTTTGAAAGTGATACTCAGATCAGTATTCTGCAAGTAAATGATCGTCAAACAATTCAATTAGACAAAGGCGACTGGTTTTATGTGTTAGCGGGAAAGCTGCGCCAAGCAGACAGGCAATATGAGCGAGGTTGCTTAATGAAAAGTAACCAAACGGAACAGCTCACGTGTGAGTCAGCTGTTACGTTAATAAAATTTACCATACGGCCTTGATTAGCAATCCAACTCCAGAAAATAAAAGTAAGCAGCGACAGGCAAACATGAATTGCTTTTCGCTTAACAGCGATTGGATTTTATGGCCTAAATAAATACCTAAATAGGCAATAGGCAATAACAGAAGGCTTTTGAAAAAACCATCCCATTGCCATAACCCGCTTAAACTATAAGGTATTACTTTTATCCAATTCATAAACGCAAAGAAGATACAGGTAATGGCGATCCATTGCCGTTTCGGCAAGCCGAGAGTTAATAAGTACATATTAATAGGTGGTCCACCGGCGTGTAATAGGGTACTGGTAATGCCCGAGAAACTTCCCCAGAAAAAACCTTGAAAATGCAATTTGGCAAACCATCGACTCAAAGATTGCCATAGGGCAAAGCCAATACTTAAGATGGCTAATATAAGAAGCATGGTGTTTTCTGGTAGTTGATTTAATAAAAAGCTTGCTAGTGTAATGCCAAGAAGCGCGGCAGGTATTAAAGGCTTGAAAATGCGCCAATTAATGTCACGCCAATATAAATGCACCGCTTGCAAGTCCATAGCAATTAATACCGGCAGCATGATGGCAATGGCTTGCTCTACTGGAATCCAAAGAGCTAACAACGGCACCGCGACTACGCCAGCGCCGCCGGCAAATCCTGATTTGGATATGCCGGTGAGCACAACCCCCAAAATGGCTAAAAGCCAAAATACTAAATCAAATGTCATTCTTTGATACCAGGTAAATCAAACCAAAGGGCAACAAAATCATTACTTTTACTGTGGATCTCGATGCTTTCTGTTGTCATCAAACCTATACCGTCGCCTTGTTCAAACATCTGGCCGTTAATTTCTGCACGACCCGATACAATATGCAGATAGCTTGTACGTAGTGATTGACGCTCTAGCCTAGTAGATGATTCTTTTTCCAACGTTAAGCGATAAAGCCTAGCATCGGAATTGATGGCTAGGCTGCCGTCCTCAGGTTCCGGCGACATCAATAACGTTAAACCGGTCTTTTCAGGCAGCTGTATTTGCTCATAACTGGGCCGTATGTTGTGCTGCTGGGGCTCAATCCAGATTTGAAGAAATTTTAGAACATCATTCTGACTGTGATTATATTCACTATGTGTAATTCCCGTACCCGCGCTCATACGCTGAATGTCATTCGCGGGAATCACGTATTCATGCCCCATACTGTCTTTGTGTGCGATACGACCATGGGTAATGTAGCTGATGATTTCCATGTTGGCGTGACCATGGGTATCAAAACCAGCACCAGGGGCAACAGTGTCGTCGTTAATCACTCGTAGGGTGGAAAACCCCATATGGCGTGGGTCGTAATAGCTACCAAAAGAGAAGCTATGATGACTATTGAGCCAGCCAAAGTCGGCATGGCCTCGATCCGATGCTTTGCGAATGTAGTCCATGATGAACCTCCTAATGAATCGTTAAGAGGTATATTAATATCTATTTTATGTAGGAAAGCGGCTCTATTTTGTGATTATTTATCGACTTATTAGATTTATCCGGATTTGCCTTTATTCGGTAAGGGCGTGAATTCATCATCGTCACCGGGGATTTTAGGGAATCTCTGGTGTTTCCAATCATCTTTGGCTTGTTCAATGCGATCTTTACTAAACGAAACAAAGTTCCAATAAATATGGGGCGTTTGCGACCAAGGTTCACCGCCTAATAATATAAAGCGACTGTTTGTTTCGACTTCAATGTCCTCTTCTTCATTGAGTAATACAAAATCACCCTTAATGTGCCGTTCTCCTTTTATACTGATTTCACCATTGCATACATAGACGGCACACTCACTGGTTTGCCAGCGCTCCGCATCGGGGCGTGATATTGTGCGGCCAGCCTTAGCTAAAACATCTAAATAAAACATATCACTGTAGGTCTTAATACGTGCACTCTTGCCGTAGGCATCACCGACGATAAGACGCATAAGCACACCGTCTTGCATGAAGTGAGGCAATTCAGCTTTCTTGATGTGATGGAAACTTGGTTCAATTTCGGCTTTGTCTTTCGGTAATGCAACCCAGCATTGTAAGCCGTCTAGAGCGTGACTATGGGCCTTGATCTCCAGTGTCTCTCGTTCGCTATGCACTATGCCTTTGCCTGCGGTCATCCAGTTGACATCCCCTGGCACTATTTCCAAATTGTTGCCTAGGGAATCGCGGTGTAATATCGCCCCTTCAAATAAATACGTGATAGTGGCGAGTCCGATGTGAGGGTGGGGGCGCACATCAATACCCTCTCCAGGAGCAAATTGGGCTGGACCCATATGGTCAATGAAAATAAAAGGCCCAACCATTTTCTTTTCCATGTGCGGAAGTATTCGGGTTACGCTAAAACCATCTAAGTCCTTTTTAAGTCCAGTTATCGTGTGCGTCATACTGTGCTCCTCTGTCGTTAATACTATCTTAGCGCATTAGGCTACAACTAAAAGTCAGGTCTTTAGCCAACAAAATTCGACGCAAATGATCGAAAGCTTTAATGTCACCTGGTGGTGGCCTTGGCTGTCTAGTTGTCACAGAACCCTCATTAATTTGTCTTTGAATTGCAGTTTACTTGTCACCCCGCTGTCATTTTTCCTTTTTACTCTAGCCACACGTTCTAAAAAAGAACGTCTTAAAGAATAAAGAGCCAAGGAGCGGCAATTCAATCTGTCTCAGGTTTAAGAAAGAGACGAAAACGAGGTGAAGCATGAGTCAAAATCAGTACCAAGTGTTGTTTTTCCCTGGCCTCACTATGGCCCCGGACGATTTAAATTTATTAGTTGCCGAACTGCGTGAAGTAGCTTCAGAATGCTTTCATGAGACGCCTCTTTATCAAGCGTTATCAGGTAAAAAACAAGAACTTGACAGAGCGGTTATCTGCTTGGCTCGAGATAAATCAGGCCGATTATTGGGATTCTGCTCTGCTTTGGCGTTGCCAGTAGAAGGGCATGGAGACGTGCTGCACTTAGGGTTGACGTGTGTCCATCCTGATGCTCGTGGTATGAATTTAACACACCATCTCACTAGTAAGTTATTGCTCACCTATTTGTGGAAAAAGGCGCCATTGAAAGGCACTTGGATTAGTAACTGCGCTTGTGTTTTATCAAGCCTAGGCAATGTAGCTATGTACTTCGAGCAACTCTATCCTTCTCCATATGGCGTTAAGCAACCCTCCCAAACCCACTATAAAATCGCTGGCAGTATCGATCGCCACTACCGAGACTCCATCGCCATTAATGATGCGGCCTTTTTCGATGCCTCGCGATTTGTATTCAAAGGTAGTGTAGATGGAACGGTTTTTGAAAAAGACGCAGAAGATGCTAGGTTCCATCACCGCGATCCGGCTTTGACTCAGTTTTATCAAGATCTACTCAACTTTGAACAGGGAGATGAAGCCTTGCAAATTGGTCGAGTAAGCTTGATGACGTTTCCTAAGTATGTCTTGCGCAAAGGACTGGTTAAGCTCAAGACGCTTATGCCTAAGCCTCGCAAAGCGCCAAATTTTGCGAACTAATACATATCACAGCGCAGTTTCTTATTGCTAATCTTTGTCTAGACTGTAAAGAAAGGCAATAAAGGACTGTGTGAATGACTCCCGCTGATTTACATCCTCAGGAAAGCGAGCGCTTAAAAGAGCTATTGCGTCTTGAAGTCTTGGACACTGACGATGAATCGGCCTTGGATGAGCTTACCGAGCTGGCGAGTGAAATTTGTGGGACCCCTATCTCGCTTATCTCCTTGATCGATAGTGATCGGCAATGGTTTAAATCACGCAAAGGTCTAGATGCAGACGAAACGTCAAGAGAGGTGGCATTTTGTTCCCATGCGATTCTGCAAGATGAGGTGTTTGAGGTTCCAAATGCTGCTACAGACGAGCGCTTTCATGATAACCCATTAGTAACAGGCGCACCTGATATACGTTTTTATGCTGGCGCACCGCTTGTAACAGAGAGTGGTATGCCGATTGGAACACTTTGTGTTATTGATACGGAAACGCATAAGCTTACCGAACATCAAACGCGCGCGTTAAAAATCTTAGCCAATCAAGTCATCAGCCAATTAGAACTTCGTTTAAAGCACCGACAGCTAGAGCACTTAAACAAAGAGCGCGACCAGATCTTTGCGGTCATGGCCCATGACTTGCGCACACCTTTCAATGGTATTCTCGGTTTGTCTCGCATTCTTCATGAGAAAGCCAACAAGCTAACACCAGAGCGCTTAAAGCAAATGGCAGATGCCATCCTTACTTCGAGTATGCAGGTATACAATTTATTAGATGAACTGCTTCAGTGGTCAAGGAACCGCTTGGGTGCCATTAGCATAAGCTTGGAACCGATAACTTTAATGCCTGTGATTATGGAAACCGTCGATTTTTTGAAGGATGCGGTCGAGATGAAGCAGCAGACGATTGATCTTGATGTGGATCATGATGCAGTGGTAATGGCCGACAAAGCGCTTATCAAAACAGTCATTCGTAACCTGTTAAGTAACGCTATCAAATATAGTCCTGAACAAACGACAATTCAGTTGCAAGGAATAATAAATCAAGATCAAGTGGAAATCGCGATTATCGATCAAGGATCTGGTATGAGTGATGAAATCAAACAAAAAGTGTTTCGTACCAGTGTGAAAAGTGGAGAGGGCACTATGGGAGAAAAGGGTCATGGTTTGGGGCTTGTGCTCAGTGCCGAGTTTGTGCGCAATCAAGGTGGTGATATCTGGGTGGATGAGCAATACTCGCCGGGAACTCGAGTGGTTTTTTGTCTGCCACTTTCTAATGGCCATGAATAGTTAAGTTTCCTGCCTATTAGAACGGATATCAAATGCGAGCAAAAGTAATCTAAAGTGCTTCGATATCATTCAAGTAAGTTTTGGCCTGTTTTAAAACCGCTTCCTTATTTTCTGGTTTTTGTTTCTGCCAATTTTTATAGGTTAACGCCATTCTCGGGTTCTTAGCGAATTTTTCTTGATGCCGATCTAGGAAATGCCAATATAAGCTATTAAAAGGACACGCCCGATCACCTGTTTTTTGATTGTGCTTGTAGTAGCAGCTTTGACAGTAGTCACTCATTTTATTGATATAATTGGCACTACCTGCATAGGGTTTACTGGCTACTAGCCCGCCATCTGCAAATTGACTCATGCCGCGAGTATTTGGCATCTCTACCCATTCAATGGCATCGATATAAACGCCTAGGTACCAAGCATCAACAGCCTTAGGATCGAGACCGGCTAATAGAGAAAAATTACCAATGATCATAAGACGCTGTATGTGATGGGCATAGGCATGCTCGAGGCTTTGAGATAAGCATGCTCGCATGCATTGCATTTTAGTTTCACCATTCCAAAAGTAGTTTGGCAGTGAGCGGCTTGCGTCCAATGAATTTTTATTCTGATAATCAGGCATATTGATCCAATACATAGCACGAATGAACTCGCGCCAACCCAGAATCTGACGAACAAAACCTTCTATTTGTGCAAGGTTGATTTGATTGCTTTGCTCATAGGCTTGTATGGCTTTTTGTATCACTTCTAGCGGACTGATCATTTTCGTATTAAGTGCGAAAGACAAGCGACTGTGATAAAGGGACCAAGCATGAGCTGAGTGCAGCGTCATCGCGTCTTGATAAAGGCCAAATTTAGGTAAAAGAGAATCACAAAAATAATCCAATACTTGGCGCGCTTCACTGCGTGTTATAGGCCAAATGAAACTCTGCTTATTGTTTAAACTACCAAAATATTCAACACCATGTTTGTCTAAGCGCTTAATAGTGGAGCGAGCATCATGGCTAAAACTAATTGGTTCAGGGATATCTTGGATGGCTTCTTCACTTAGGCTGCCTCGATTGTCTTGGTCAAAGTTCCACTTGCCTCCTGCAGGCTCATCACCATTCATAAGAATATTAAACTGTTTACGCATTTTTCTATAAAAAGCTTCCATGCGATGTGCTTTATTTGGTTTGAAGGTTTTTTCTATCTCTTCAAAGGGCAATAAGAAATGCTCGGTATCACTTTCTTTTGTTGCTGTATTTGGTAGATCTAAATTGCGAAGTTGCTCTAAAAGTCGATACTCATCAGGCCGCTGATAGTGAAATGTGGTCGCCTTGTATTTAGATGTTAGGTGCCTGATTAGCTCTGGTAAGTTTGAAAATTCCTGAGTGTCATCTAAAGAGAGATGCAAAACCTCGTGACCTGCTTTTTTCAGGGCCTTTGCGAATTTATCCATGGCCATAAAGAAACCGCATAATTTTTGAATGTGATGCTTAGTGTATTGGGTTTCTTGATAAAGCTCGGCTATTACAAATAAAGTGTCTTGATCTTTCTTTTGGAACCATGAGTGACCAGCATTGAGTTGATCCCCTAAAATCAGACAAATGTTATCGTAGTGCATAGGATTTATGTCTCCTGCATCGTTCACTGCAATATTTCACGTTTTGCCAGTCTTTTTCCCATTTCTTCCGCCAAGTGAATGGTCTTTGACAGACAATACATTGCTTTTCCGGTAAATGATTTTTTTTGTGCGCCATTCAATGTTTACCTAACGCTTTGCTTGTTGTCGGGTTTCGCTGTTGGGTGTGACATGAGTGTTCAATATTCGTTTAGCTTCAAGCTTTACTTTATCTCGGCTGCGCCAGCTCCATAGGCGTTCTCGATTTATTTGGATGCAGTCCGCATTCACCATGGGTTCAGGATAGTCCAGCGCAAACATTTGCTTTTCTAAGGGACCAAGCAACCATGGACTATGAATAACATCATTACTTAAGCTGGAGAGCTCTGGGCACCATAGACGAATAAACTCACCCTCAGGGTCTTGCTCTTGGCTTTGCTTAACTGGGTTATAAATCCGAATTGTGTTTGTTCCAGTGATACCTGCTTGCATTTGTATCTGGCTGTAATGAATACCTGGATCAAAGTCGAGAAAGAGTTTTGCTAAGTACTCTGCAACAGATTTCCAATGCAAGTTAAGATAATGGCAGGCAAAGCTCACTAGCATAGCCCGCATACGAAAATTTAGATAACCCGTTGTTTGGAGACAGCGTATGCAAGCATCCACTAAAGGATACCCTGTTTTTCCTTGTTGCCAGATAGCCAGTTTTTCATGAGCACTATCACCGATATCATAAGGGAAGTCCAAATAGCCACGATTGACAGCTTCAAATTCCATTCGGCTTTCAGACTCAAATTTTTGAATAAAATGACAATGCCAGTGCAAACGTGAGCTAAATGCATTTAAGTGTTGCTTGCCTTTACTTTGCGCGAAGGCCAATTGTGTTTGCTGATAGCAATAGCGCAAGCTTAAATTTCCCCATGCGAGATATGGCGAAAGTCGAGAGCAATAGTGTCGAGATCGCGAGGGGCTGGATATGCTGCCACGATAATGAAGGTGACGATCCGTTAAAAAGTCTTCTAGTGTTACCATCGCACTGGACTCACCCCCGTATTGAAAGTGGGGATTGGTTTGTTTGTAGATATCATCAAACGCGTCAACATCATGTAGGCAGGATTGTTCACTTTTGAGTTTATTTAGCTCAATCGGTGGAATGCTTCTGGCCATGTAGTTGTACCAATGATCCTGCCAATAGAGTCGATGTTGTAAACCTCTGACGACAGCGCCATGAGGACTTTGCTGCCAAACTATGCTGTTATTTTTACACCAATATTCTATTTTTCGGTCGCGAGAAAAAGTACGTGCGATACCAATTTCTTGGTGGCTAAAAATGGTATGAATCTCGTGACGCTGATGTATCGCCTGCAGAACATCCAGAGCCTCGCCCTTAATGACAGTTAAGCGATGCCCATAAGGCGAAAGTTGTTTGTTAAGGTCTTGCAGCGATTCGTAAACAAAACGCCAATGGCGATCATCATAGTGAGTATCTTCTATTAAGCTAGGCTCAAGAATGTAAAGTAGAAGACAGGGCTTGCCGAGTGAAATTGCTTTAAACAAAGCATCGTGATCGTGTAAACGTAAATCTCGTTTAAACCAGACGACATTCATTTTTGCGATCCTACAGGCCAATCAGCGGCATCGACCGTATGAATACTTGCCGTACTGTTGCCAGACCACTTGTCAATGAAGAGGTTGTCAGGGTCATATAGCTGAGTTTGCTTTTCTATATTAAAGTGACGTCCGCCTCTTGGGTCCGCGCCAACGCCTGCGATGTACTGCCAGTTACCCCAGTTGGCGGCAACGTCATAGTCCAGCAAATAATGTTCAAATGCTTGTGCTCCTGCCCGCCAATCAACTTTTAGTTCATTCAGCAAACAGCTAGCAACGATCTGCCGACCGCGATTACTCATGTAGCCTGTTGTGCGTAGTTGATTCATACAGGCATTTACTAGCGGCCATTCAGTATGGCCTTCTAGCCACATGCGAAACGCTTGTGGGTAAAACGTGGTGAGTGGACGTTTCTTCTGAATACCCGAGAAATAAAAAAGCTGCTTGCCATAAAAGTGGCTATACCATTGGAAAAACTCCCTCCAAAGAAGCTCCATGTAGAGATGCTCAGTAGATTCATTATTGCTGTGTAAGGATTCAAATTGACGTAATTCCTGCAAAATTAAGCGTACACTGAGACTCCCTTGAGCCAGCCAATAGCTGAACTTAGAACTATTCTCCCAACCATCTAGGGCATTGCGGGTTGCTTTGTACTGCAACGCATAGCTGCCGTTAAAATAGTCGTAAAGGTGTTCAAGCCCTTTTTGCTCACCCCCGGTAATACACAGCGCAGAGGAACGGTTATCGTCTAGATTTATTCTGGCAGAGTCTGTGGCAACCGGCATGGCGGCAGGCAGGCTCAAGATCGTCGCCATAGGTAAAGGCTGGGGCCATTTTTCTGCTTGGCGGCGAAACTGGCTAAAGCTATTGTAAAAGGATTTAGATAAATCGGGTTGATCAATATTGAACAGGGTGTGGCTGTCAACTAAATGAATCTTCAAATTTGGCTGGCGCTTTTGCAAACTAACCCATACCTGATTCTCATAGGTTCCCG